>NZ_JBHSBO010000042.1:0-106144 GCF_042650685.1 Micromonospora sp. GCM10011542 | reverse complement strand
ACCCATCACCCGGTCCCTGATCGCCTACGACCACTAACCAGGATTAGGACTTACTCGTCTAGATCAACGCGGCCCGCAAGCGGGCCGCGTCGGCCCGGCCCCGGCCTGCTGGCGACCTCCGGCCGGCATCGGCCGGGCCGGCCGGCCACGCTTGATGACGACCAGGACCACGAAGACCTCGGGGCTCCGCCCCGAACCCCGACCCTCCTCGGAGATGCCGCCGCGGCTCACCTCGCCGGGCACCACAAGGGCTACCAGCCTCTCCGGACGGGGTCCAGGTCGTTCGTCCGGTAGGGCGCTCCACCTGGACCCCGTCCGGAGAGGCTGGACGGTCTACGACTGCCCGACGAGGAGATCCGCTATCTACCCTTGGAGCCGTTGCGCCCAGTACACCTGCCCGTCCGGCCCCATATAAACCAAGGCCAACAGCAGGTCCGAAATCGCAACCGGGGCAGTGGGCACGTGGACCGCCGCCCGCAGCGGCCCCTCCACATGCGGAAACGGCGCGACGAACGTTAGCGGCGAAGCGTTCCCGTCGGACACGGCCAGTCTGGAGCCGTAGCTCCACCAGCTGTTTCCCTCTCTGACGTCGCCTGTGCCCTGTAGCCAGGAATAGCGGTCGGCGATCTTGTTCTCGACTCCGGCACTCCCGAGGCCGACGGCCTCCTGGAGCGGCGACAACGCGCTGAAGCTTCCCGGCTTGAGGTTGGTGCGCTTGTCAATCAGAAAGATCGCGAAGTATCCGCCATCCAGTGGCTTGGGCGGGGTCTGCCAAGAAACCCGCCCGAGCACCAGCTGGTCGCGTCCGTTGGACACCGGGGCGTATACCTTCTCCCCGAGCGCGACCTGAGCCTCCCCGTGGCTGACGAACTGAAGTGAGGACTTGATGGCCAGCGCTTCCGGGCCGTACGGCGGGCGGTTGTGCCACCAGCGCCAGCCAACGAAGGTCACCACCGCCAGGATGACCGCCAACACCAGCCCGGTCCTTCGCCACGTCATGCGCGACAGTGAACCATGCGATCACCAGACGACCAGCCATCCGTGATCTTCTTCTAACTCGACGCCGGCATGGGCCATCCGCGGGCCAGTAACCCAGGCGCGGAGCGGGCACGAGACGCGACCGGACCGGCCGTTGCCTGCAGGCGTTTCGGGCATCACGGACCGTTGATCGCGCTCTTCCAAACCGAAGCTCAGAGAGTGTTTGAGAAGGAGTCCGAGTCCAACGCTCAGCCGAAGCAGCGAACGGATACGGCGATGTCGGGAGCAAGGTCATAGCTCTCCTGGTAGATGACCCCCAGTTCGACCCGCCTACGGTCCGAGCGCACAGGGTCGTCTTGCTGCCCCGACAGGCAGCTCGGATAGCCGCCGCTGTGCCGGGTACCGTTCGCGTCGATCCAGTGCCTACCAACGACGGAGTAAAACCTGGTCGGCTCGTCGCCGTCAGCGTCAAACTCAATCTCGCTGGACTCCTCGTTCGACCAGGTCACCGTGCCTGTGAGTCGCTTGGGTGTCACGGTGTCGTCGGGTAGTAGCCGTCCGAGAGCGAAGCCGGCCACGAGCCCCAACGCGACGAGCAGGACGAGCTGTAGGCGCCGGGGATGCTGCCCGAGCAAGGGTCGGATGGAACTCCAGTGCACAGCCAGGCGGATCATCCCGTAGAGAACGAGCAGGCCCAGCAGTTGGAAGAGAACGGCCGCGATGGGGACTTTCATGATCGTGAACCGTAGGGGTCGCCAGATGGTGCCGCTACAGCCATTCGTACAGCCAAGGCGACCGCCAGACGCCGACGATGCCCGACAACGACGGACGGGCTGACCAGGGCTGCAACCGCTTGGCCAGCCATGCGCAATCTTCTTCTAATCCCAAGGCCGCAGGTTCGAATCCTGCCGGGCGCACCCACCTCACCGCAGTTCAGCGGCTTCCCACTCCGGCCCCCGTCGATCACCAGGACTTCCGTACAGCCAAGTCAGCGAAGAGATGGTTCACGGCCCCGCCCACTGCGGCCCGCTCGAACTCCGCCTTCCAGCTAGTCCTTTAGGAATCCGGTGGCGGGGTCGATGCCGGCGAGGAAGGTGCGGATGGCCTCCCGCATCGCGGGCAGGTCCATCGTGATGCCCGAACTCGTGAAGCCGTAGTCGTGCGGCCTGCTGAGCCAGTCGAAGTCGTACGTGGGGGCCTTCCCACCCGTTCACGAACGCGGAAGTCCTGGCCGTCGACCGTCATCATGATCGGGTCGTCGTCGGTGTAGCGGGGGCTCATGTGCTCGGGCGCCAGGCCCGGCTGCGGTTCGCTTGACATGCCCGCCGTCCCCCACTGCGTCGGCTCGGCCGGGTCCGCAAGGGTGCGGAGAAGACCACCCACAAAGGTATGCCACCGTCCCCGCGGTCAAAGGTGATCCGCGGGGACAGTGGGACGGACGACGTCGTCAGAAGTTGACCGTGACTCCGGCCGCCTTGCAGGCGGCGGTGATGTCCGCACCGGCCTTCTCGAAGGCAGGGTTTTCGGAGGCGTCTACCGGGTTCTTCGCGGCTGCCGCCTTGGCGGCCTCTGCGGCGAACCGCTTGACGGCGGTGGCCGCCTCGCTGTTCGCCCCGGCGGGGACCGCCTTGGTGATCTTCTGCTCCAGACCCGTCAGGATCTCCTTGAACACGACCGGCGACGGTTCCTCACCGGACTGCAGAGCGGACTGCATGGCGGCGGCCAGCGCCGGCCTCATCTCGTTGCCAGCCTTCTCGACGGCCTCGCAGAGCTCCTTGTCGCTCATCGCGGCCGTGGTGCCCGTCGACGCGGACGGCGCCGAGGAGGCGGAGGCAGCCGCCGAGGAAGCCGTGGTGGCGGACGGCGTGGAGCCGGCCGTGGTGGTGGTGTCCTCACCGCCACACGCGGCGAGAGTCATCAGGGAGGCAGAGATCAACATCGTGGAGAAAACCCGGAAGCGCTTCACGGGCGGGCACGTTAGCCGATGCCCCACACTTTGATCAACTCAGATCCGACGGTCGGATCCGCAGCCCGCAACAGGACGGCGACGAGCCGCAACGGCTAGCGTCCGGCGGCATGGAGGTCTTCCTGCTCTGGCACATCCGCCACGCCCGCTGGCTCGACGGGCGCCCGACGACGCACCGGGACGAGGCCGGTGAGCTGGTCTGGGACGAGGAGGACGGGGACGATCTCAAGATGCTCGGGGTGTATTCCTCCGAGGCGCGGGCGCAGGAACGGATACCGCGAGCCAGGGTGCTGCCCGGCTTCCGCGACGAGCCCGACTGCTTCGACATCAACCGCTACACCGTCGACGAGGACCAGTGGACCGACGGCTTCGTGTCCGTTCCGCACGACGATCAGTGAGTCGTGTGGGAACGGCGCGGGGCGGGTGCGCCTCGGGAGATTCCCGTCGCGCAACCCGCCCCGTACGCCGGCGGTCAGCCGATGGACCCGGACCGCTCCTGCTCGCGGAACTGTTCGACCGGTAGGCCGCCGCGTCCCCAGTTCTCGGTGTCGACCTCGTCGATGACCACGAAGGTCGACGTGAGGGGCTTGTTCAGCACGTCGCGCAGCAGTTCGCTGACGCCCTTGATGAGCGCGGCCTTCTCCTCGGCGGTCGCGGCGGACGCGCCGGGCGTGCTGCCCTCACGGGTGATCTGGATGGTGACGATAGGCATGGTCAACCCCTTCAGGTGGTCAGTGACCGGCGTTCTGGCCGCCGTCGACGTGCAGGATCTCGCCGGTGACGAACGGCGCCGACTCGAGGTAGACGACCGCGTCGACCACGTCGCTGGTCTCACCGATCCGGCCGACCGGGTGCAGGCCGGCGAGCGTCTCGTGCGTCTCGACCGGGTGCATCGGGGTCTTGATGATGCCGGGCGCGACGGCGTTGACCCGGACGCCGCGGCTGGCGTACTCGATGGCCAGGGACTTGGTGGCCGAGCTGATACCGCCCTTGGTCAACGACGCGAGCACGGACGGGACGTTCGAGTTGGGCTGGTCCACGAGTGCGGTGGTGATGGAGACGATGTGCCCCGCGCCGGTGGCCAGCAGGTGCGGCATCACGCGCTGGGTGAGGTGGAAGAACCCGGCGAGGTTGATTCCGGTCACCACGTCGAAGTCTTCGGCGGTGTAGTCGGTGAACGGCTTGGCGACGAAGATGCCGGCGTTGTTCACCAGACTGTCGATCCGGCCGAAACGGTCCAGGGCGGCACGGACCACCCGGTCGGCGGTGTCGGGGTCGGCGATGTCGCCCCGGACGGTGACGATCTCCGGGTCGTCGGCGACGCCGATCGAGCGCGAGGTCGCCACCACGCCGTAGCCGAGCTTGCGGTACGCGGCCACCAGATCGGCCCCGATGCCCTGCGACGCGCCGGTGACCACGACGACCTTCTGAACCTGACTGGTGCTCATGTCGAGCCTCTCTGTAGGTGGCCGAGCCGGGTTGGCCGGGCCGCGCTGGCCGCACTAGACGACCGGTCGCCTAAGACGCTAGCCGACCGGTCGGGTATCGTCCAAGCATGGGACGGACCAGTGACGCGCGGAACAAGATCCTCAACTCGGCCGCCACGCTCATCGAGCAGCGCGGCTACTCCGCCCTGGGCGTGGCCGAGATCTGCGCCACCGCGGGCGTGCCGAAGGGCAGCTTCTACTACTTCTTCGAGTCCAAGCAGGCGCTCGCCCTCGCCGTCATCGACGAGCACTGGGCGGCCCAGCGCCGGGACTGGGAGAAGGCGCTGAGCAGCGAGCAGGACCCGCTGCACCGCCTGCGGGACCTGTTCGAGGCCACCGAGGAGGTGCAGCGCGCCGGGCAGCAGCAGGTCGGGCTGGTCGCGGGCTGCCTGTTCGGCAACCTCGCACTCGAACTCAGCAACCAGGCCGAGGAGATCCGCGGCCGGCTCCAGGAGATCTTCGAGGCGCAGATCGACCTCATCGATCGGGTGGTCGTCGAGGCCAAGGAGCAGGGGCAGGCCGGCCCGTCGGTCGACACCCGGGAGGCCGCCCGGTCCATCGTGGCGCAGATCGAAGGGCGCGTCCTGCTGGCGAAGCTGCTCAACGATCCGGCCCAACTCGAGATGCTGTGGCGCAACACCCTGGACCTGCTCCAGGTGCCGGCGCAGGCCCGACCCGTGATCGACTGACGGCGGATCCGAGGCGGAGGTACAGGCGTAGCGGTGCCCTATGCTGCCCGCGTCGGGCACGCGCACACGGGGAGAAACACATGCGACGCCAGTTCCGGGCCGTGGTCGCGGCCGCGCTGATCACGATGGTGCTGGCCGGCTGTGGCACACCGGACGGCACCGACGGCGACCTGTCCGACGACTGGCGGTCGATGCCCCCGGCGCAGCAGTTCGCCGCCCAGGCCGGCCTGTGTCACGTGAGCGCCGAGGCGAGCAGCTACCTGGCCACCTACTCCCCCGTGGACTGCGCGAAGACGCACCTGGTGGAGACGTTCCACGTCGGGGCGTTCACGGGTGAACTGGCCGCGCGGCCCATCCCGCCCAAGGTCGGCTCGGCGGCCATGCGCGTCGCGTTCGCCGACTGCGACAAGAAGGCGAAGGAGTTCGTCGGCGGCGAGTGGCGGGGAGCCCGGCTCTCGATGCAGGTAGCGCCGACCTCGCCGGCCGGCTGGACGGGCGGCAGCCGCTGGTACCGCTGCGACCTCTTCGAGCTGGACGAGCTGCGCGGCGCCGACGGCGGCACCGACACGGCGGTCCAACGGTCCGGCAGCCTGCGCGACGCCGTCCGGAGCGGGTCCGCCCTGACCTACGGCTGCATGAACGAGGACAGGTGGGGCTGGTTGCGCCCAGCCGGTTGCACCGCCGCCCACCAGTACGAGTACGCCGGCATCTGGACCGCCCCGGACCGCTCCTACGACACCGCCGCCAAGGACACCGACAGCATCCACGCGGCGTGCCGCACGGTCATCGCCCGCTACGCCAAGGTGCCCGTCGACGGCAAGCTGCGCTACCGCACCGGCAGCTCGTTCCGCTTCCCGTCCGCGGATGCGTGGGCCCGCGGCGACCACGGGGTGCGCTGCTACTACTGGTCCGGCGGCCCCAAGGTCACCCGGTCGATCGCCGGTGGGGGCACGAAGGCGCTGCCGATCAACTGAGCCGGGTCAGCGGGCGAGCAGCTCAGCCAGCGCGGCGTCGCCCTGCCCGAGCTGCGGCGGACCGGTCGCCGAGACCACGAGGAAGCGCCGACAGCCGTCGAGTTCCACGTACCAGTGGGGAGCGGCGGCGCCGTCCGCCGGGCGCAGCACCGCGAATCGGGACGCCGGGGTGGCGCAGTCGGCCACCGGCCGGGTGACGGCCAGCGCGCGGAGCACCGCCGCCTGCCGCTCCTGTGCCAACTGCCCGCCGTACGCGAAGTCTCCGGCCGGCTTGCCGCCGCCCCGCTCGCTCGCCGGCACCCGGTAGACGCAGAGCCGCAGAGGGGGCGCGTTCCGGGCGGTGCCGGGCGTGGCCATGGCCCGCCGGGCTGCCGTTTCCACCCACACCATGTCGGCCCAGCGCGGCGCGCACCCGGCGACGGCCGCCGCCGGGGACTCCACCTCCCGCACGGTACGGGTGGCAACGGTGACCAACCGCAGCCCGTCCAGCGCCGCCCGCACCTCGGCGCGGGGCTTGCCGCAGACGTCGGTCGGCACTGACGGCCGCAGCCAGCGGTCGCGCTGGTCGAGCAGGGCCAGCCAGGGCGGTACGACCAGGTCGGCGCTACAGGCGATGTCACCCGTCGACGCCTGGTCGGGTAGGCGCAGCGCGGCGACCAGCGCCGCGATGTCCTCGGCGCGACGCTCGGTGGACACCAGGTCCTGCCCGCCGTCGGGCTGGGGCTGCACGTGCCGGCCGCAGAGCACCGCGGCGACCGGGGTGAACGCCGGGGGGATCGGCCCGACCGGCCGCATCCGGTCCACCACCTCTCGGCCGACGATGGGACGGTCCGGGCGCGCATCGGGTTCCCGCGCGTTCCGGGTGCCAGCTCACACCGACCGGCGGTGGCCGGGGTCGGTTCGCCGCGGCCGGCATGATGACGCCATGGCACAGCTGGGACTGGTCGCGCTGGTGGTGCGCGAGTACGACGAGGCGATCGACTTCTACGTCGGTGCCCTCGGCTTCGAACTGGTGGAGGACACCGCCCGCCCGGACGGATCGCGCTGGGTGGTGGTCCGCCCGCCGGGCGCCCGGGAGACCGCGCTGCTGCTGGCCCGGGCGAGCACCCCGGAGCAGCGCGACCGGATCGGCGACCAGACCGGCGGTCGGGTCGTCTTCTTCCTGTACACGGAGGACTTCGCCCGGGACCACGCCCGGATGACGGCGGCCGGGGTGCGGTTCCTGGAGGAGCCCCGGCACGAGGCGTACGGCTCGGTGGCGGTCTTCGCGGACCTGTACGGCAACCGGTGGGACCTGCTCCAGCCGCGCACCGTCGACTGATCGGGAGCTGACGCAGCGACGACACTCCGGGCACCGAGGGTGATCTCCGGTGCGTGGGCGTGCTATTCTCCGGCGTCGATCTCCGTCGCGCGGACCCGGACCGGGTCGTGTCGGAAGGACGCTCCCGATGCCGGCCGTTGCCGCCCCGACCGTGCCGCCGCCCGTGCTGGACAACCCGGCCGGTGGCGCGCTCGGTCTCATCTTCACCACGATCCCCGCGCTGCTGCGGCTGAGCTGCGGCCTGGCCGGCGCGGCGGTGGCGCTGTCGGTGCGTACCCCGCCGGTCGAGCCGGCCCTGCTGGTGCCCGTCGTGGCCGCGCTGACCGGGTGGTCGCTCTGGTACGCGGTCCGCGCCCTGCGCCACGGCATCACCCCGGCACTGGTGGCCGGCGACGTCGCGGTCACGGCGGCGGCCTGCCTGCTCATCCCGCGCCTGGTGGCACCCGAGGTGCTCCCCGGCGAGGGCAGCTGGATCGCCGTGCTCGCCAGCACCACGGTGATCAACGCCCAGGCCACCGCGCCCGCGCGCTGGTCCGTGCCGGCGGCGTTGCTGGTCACCGCCGCGTACGCCGCCGGCGCGCAGGCCGCCGGCGACCCGGCGGAGGCACGGGCGCACGCGGCCACGCTGCTGGTGCAGGCGGCGTGCACGGCGATGGTGTCGGCGGTGATGCGCCGCCGGATCGGGCGGGCCGACCGGGCCTTCGCCGAGCACCAGCGGCTGACCCGGGAGGCGCTGGTCGCCCGCACCGCCCGGGAGTCCGAGCGCCGGCAGAATCGCGACCTGCACGACACCGTCCTCGGCACGCTGACCATGGTGGGGCTGGGCGCGGTGCCCGGGCCGTCGGCGGCGCTGCGCGAGCGGTGCGCCGCCGACCTGCGTACCCTCGCCGCCCTGGTCGACGCCCGCCCGGCGCCCGGCGACGGGCCGGTGCCGCTCGACGACCGGCTGCAGGCCCTGCCCGGTCGCCTGCCCGAGCTGCCGGTGACCGTCGAACTGGCGTCCTGTGCGGTGCCTTCCGAGGTGGCCGACGCGATCACCGAGAGCGTCCACGCCGCACTGTCCAACGTGCTCCGGCACGCCCCCGGCGCACGCGCCACGGTGCGGCTGACGCGGGACGCGGTCGCCGTCGTGGTGGAGGTGGTCGACGACGGCCCCGGCTTCGACCCGGCCACGGTGCCCGCGCACCGGTACGGGCTGCGCGAGTCCGTCCGGGGCCGGATGGCGGCGATCGGCGGCCGGGCCGAGGTGCGCTCCGCGCCCGGCGTGGGTACCCGGATCCGGCTGGAGTGGCCGGGTGTCGGCTGACCTCGGCGCCCCAGCCGACCGGACACCGGGCGTGCGCCGCGCGACGGGACGCAGGGGCGTGCCGGCGCCGCGCGGGCCGGAGCCGGTGGAGGTGATCGCCGGGTCGGCTGCGGCGGTGGCGCACGCCTCCGACCGGGGAGCCCGGATCGTCGCGATCGCCATCGCGCTGGCCTGGCACGTGGCGATCGGGCTGCCCGCGGTGCTGAGCGCCCGGGCGGAGTTCCCCGCGCCGGCGGTGGTCGTCGCCGGCTGGTCGCTGGTCGCGGTGACCGGCACGGTGGCCGGGGTCCGCCTGCTCCGCGGCACGCCGCTGCCCTCGTGGCCGCACGCCGCGCTGCTGCTCACCGTCGACGCGGCGGTCTTCGCGGCGGTCGGCGAGCGGCACCTCTTCGCCGCGGCCAACTGGGTGTGGGGCACGCTGGCCTGGTTCTTCGTGCTGGCGCTCTGGGGTCGGCGGGTGACCGGTCTGCTCGCGCTGCTGGCGGCGCACGCGCTGATCGCGCTGACGGCCGTCCTCGCCCACGGCGCCACGACCGCCGACCTGGCCCGCTACGCGATGTACGCCTACGGCACGTCGTCGCTGCCGGTGGCCATCTTCGTGGGCGGCGCGGCGATCGTCGGACTCGCCCGGGACCGGGCCACCGCCGCCGCGGCCGACCACGCTCTGGCGGCGGAGCGGGTCGCCGCCGAACGGGCCCGCAGCGAGCGCCGCAACCGGCTCGCCCTGGTCGACGCGGCGGCCGGCGAGGTGCTCGGCGAGCTGGCCGCCGGGCGGGCCGATCCGTCGGATCCGGAGGTGCGGCGGCGGTGCGTGCTCGCCGCCGCCCGACTGCGTCGCCTGATCGCCGAGTCCGACGACGTCCCGGACCAGCTGTTGCACGAGTTACGCGCCGCCGTCGACCTGGCCGAACGCCAGGGCCTGCCGATCGACCTGGTCACCATCGGCACGCCGCCCCCGTTGCCGGTGCCGATCCGTCGCCGGCTGGCGGACCCGCTCACCGGGATGCTCGCCGCTGCCCAGGGCTGGGCCCGGCTGACCGTGGTCTCCGGCCCGGACGAGGTCGTGGTCAGCCTGGTCACTCCGGACCGGGAGGTCCTCGAGCCGACCGGGTCGCCACCCGGTGCCGACGACGACGGCCGGGTGGAGCACCGCAACGAACGCGACGGGGAGATCAGATGGGCGCAGACCCGGTGGCGGAGGTGACCGGCGGCCGGCCGATCGGCGTGGCGATCGTCGACGATCACCCGGTGGTCGTCGAGGGGGTCCGCGCCTGGCTCGCCACCGAGCCACGGCTGACCGTACTGGCGACCGGGGACGACCCCGACGAGGTGCTGCGGGCCGCGCCGGACGCCGACGTGGTCCTGCTGGACCTGCGGCTGCACGGCCGAATGGCGCTGGACAAGCTGGCCGAGCTGAGCGCCGCCGGCCGGCGGGTGGTGGTCTACTCGGAGCACACCGACCCGGAGACGATGCTCGCCGCGCTCGACGCCGGGGCGGTGGCGTTCCTCGCCAAGCAGGAGGGGCGGGAACACTGCGTGGCCACCGTGCTCGCGGCGGCCAGCGACCGCCCGTACGTGCCGCCGGCGCTGGCCGGCGCCATGGTCGGCGACCCGCGCTCGGACCGGCCCGTCCTGTCCGACAAGGAACGCGAAGCGCTGCTGCTGTGGTTCCAGTCGATGTCCAAGGCTTCGGTGGCCCGCCGGATGCGGATCAGCGAACACACGGTCAAGCAGTACGTCGACCGTGCGCGGATCAAATACACCCGGGCGGGGCGGCCGGCCGCCACGAAGGCGGCGCTGCTCGCCCGGGCGATCGAGGACGGCCTCGTCCGCCCGGAGGAGATCGGCATCTACCGGTCACAAGCCACCCACGACCGGCCGACCCCCTAACGGGCGTCATGACAGCGGGCCTCGCGTCGGCCAGGCTCGACGGCACAGCCATCCGATCGGGAGGTCGTGACGATGCACGCCGACGTGTCCCCGTTCTTCATCGGTCCGCATCGCTTCGACGCGCCGGACGACGACGTGGGTCCGACGCTGGACCGTCGACACGACCTGCGTCCGGTCGCCGGTGAGCGGGTGCTCGGCCGGCACCGGCTGCTGGTCGCCGGCTATCTGCTCGGGCCGAGCGAGGCGCGGCGCGGATGGCGGCTGCCCGAGCCGGTGTCGCTGACCGTCACCGAGCAGCGGATCAGCTGGGTGGGCAGCGGCTCCCAGCTCTCCGTGGTCGCCGACGGCGCGGCGCGGCACCGGCCGGCGACGCGGATGCGCGGCCTGATGAGCGGTCAGATCCGCTGGCAGTGGCCGTCCCGCCTGGAGCTGCTGCCGGCCGGCCCGGACCAGCCGGCACAGTTGCTGATCGTCTGCGACGCGCTGCGCACCATCCAGCAGCCGGCGTTGGCCCTCGGCGGATCGGCCGGGGAGGTCGCCGAGCTGGCCGGGCAGGTGCGGCGGGCGGTGGCCACCTTCCGACTCACCCGTCCGGAACTGGTGGACCTCTCCCCGCAGGAGCGCGACGTGCTGACGGAACGGGCCGGTGTCGGGCCACCCGCGGAGGGCCCGGTCACCCTGCCCGGGTCCCTGCCGGTGGAGTTCCGGTCCCGGGACGACTACTACCGCTCCGGGCCGGAGCCGGAGTTGCCCCGGCGGAGCGGGCTCGCAGACGGCGCAGCATCCGGGCGTCGGTGAAGCCGACGGTCCGCGCGGCCGACTCGACGGTGGCCCCGTGCCCGATCAGGTGCTCGGCGCGCTCCACCCGCAGCAGCTGCTGGTAACCGAGCGGCGTGAGGCCGGTGGTGCGGATGAACAACCGGGTCAGCGTCCGTTCGGCGACGCCGCCCGCCGCGGCAAGGTCGGCCAGCGGTAGCGGCTCGGCGTACCGGCTGTCGATCAGGTCCTGCACCCGGTGCACCGCGTCGGACAGGTGCGAACGGTGCCGCATCATGGCGCTGGCCTGCTGCTCGTGGCCGTTGCGCCGGGCGTAGACCACCAGCGTGCGGGCGATCCGGGCGGCGGTCGCCGGCCCGTGCCGGGCGGCCACCAGGTGCAGCGCGACGTCGATGCCGCTGGCGATGCCGGCCGAGGTGACCACCCGGTCGTCGACCACGTACAGCACGTCGCGGACCACCCGGGCCGCCTTGTACCGGCGGGCCAGGTCGTCCTGCACGTCGTGGTGGGTGGTGCAGCGCCGGCCGTCGAGCAGCCCCGCCCGGGCCAGGGCGTACGCGCCGGCGCAGACGCTGGCCACGGTGCCGCCGGCCGCGTGGTGCTCGGCCAGCCTCCGCAGGTCCGCCGGGCCGACCGGCCCCTGCGGTCCGTGCGCCGCCGGCCGCCAGCCGGGTACGAGCAGCAGGTCGTCCGGGCCCAGGTCGGGCCAGCGGGTGTCGGCGACCAGCGGTACGCCCTGCACCGTGGGCACCCGCTCCTGCTCGGCGACGTAGTGCAGCCGGTAGTCGTGACCGAGGTCGGCGGCGCTGGAGAAGACCTGGGCCGGCCCGGCGAGGTCCAGCAGGTGCACCTGCGGGACCAGCAGGAAGACGACCCGGGCCACCGGCTCAGCCCCGGGCGCCGGCGAGACGGGCGCCGGTGACCTCGTCGACCGTGCGGATGGTGGCGAAGCGTCCGGCCAGGGCGTACTCGGTGCGGGTGACGACGTCCGCGGCGGAGAGCGTCCGCGGGTCGGCGAGGATCTGCTCCACCGTGGCGGTCTCCGGCAGGTCCCGGTGCGGGATCGGGAAGGTCAGCGTCGCGTCGGTCACGAACGTCATCCGGTAGCCGAGGTCGGCGCCGACCCGGGTGGTGGTCTCGACGCACTGCTCGGTACGGATGCCGCAGACGGTGAGGTCGTGGACGCCGGCGAGGGTGAGCACCTGCTGGAGGTTGGTGGTCGTGAACGCGTTGTGCGCGGTCTTGACCAGCGTCGGCTCCCCGGCCGCCGGCTCCAGCCCCTCGATCAGCCGGACGTGTCCAAGGGCCGGGTCGAACACGCCGCCGGTGCCCGGCTCGGCGTGCAGCACCCAGACCACCAGGTCGCCGCGGGACCGGGCGGCGGCGACCAGCCGTTCGACCTGCCGGACCAGCGCGGGGTTGGAGCCGTGCGCCCAAATCGTGCGCTGGCGGAAGGACTCCTGGACGTCGATCACGACGAGTGCGGCTCTGCTCATGGCACCGATCCTGCTCGCGGCGGCGCCGCGACGGCAGACACCATCATGCCCGGATGCGGAACGATCCGGTCACGGTCACGCGCCGGTGGTGCGACGTTCGCCGTCGGCGGCGTCCAGGGCGGCGGCCTCCTCCGGGGTCGGCGCCGAGCCGCCCAGGTGCGCCGGCTGCCACCAGGTGTCCTCCGGCCCGGCCGGCTGCTCCGGGTACTCCCGCTGGGCCCGGTCGACCAGGGCGCTGAGCCGCGTGGTCAGCTCGGCGGCCAGCACGTTCGGGTCCGGGTGGTCCGCCGGGTGGATCGGCTCGCCGATCAGGATGGTGATCGGCGTGTGCCGGCGGGTGAGGGTGCGCGGACGGCCCTTCGTCCAGAGCCGCTGGGTGCCCCAGAGCGCGACCGGCAGCACCGGCACCTTGGCGGAGCGGGCCATCCGGACCGTGCCGCTCTTGAGTTCCTTCACGGTGAACGACCGACTGATCGTCGCCTCCGGGAACACGCCGACGACCTCGCCGCGCTTGAGCGCGCCGACGGCGGACCGGAACGAGGCGGCGCCGGCCTGCCGGTCCACCGGGATGTGCCGCATGCCGCGCATCAGGGGGCCGGAGACGCGGTGGGAGAAGACCGACTGCTTGGCCATGAACCGGACCAGCCGGCCCGACTCGTTCGCACCCAGCCCGCAGAAGATGAAGTCGAGGTAGCTGACGTGGTTGCTGGCCAGCACCGCCCCACCGGTACGCGGGACGTGGTGGGCGCCCTCGATGGTGATCTTCAGGTCGAGGACCCGGAACATCGTCTTGGCGGCGGCGATCACGGGCGGGTACACAAGCTCCGGCATCCGCAGAATCTATCGTGCCCGGCCTGCTGCGGCTCAGTGGCGAACCCCCGTGCTCCCCAGCCCGGCTTCTGCTGTCAGCGGATCACCGTGGCGGTGGGCAGCTGACGTCCGCAGGATGGCGGGATGACGGAACGGGCGGTGCTGCTCTGGGTGCACGGCGGAGGCTGGCGCGGGCGGGCGGACGAGGACGGGACGGCGCTGGCCGCGCACGGGCTTCGAGTGGTGCCGGCCCGCTACCGGCTGGTCGACGAGGCACGCTGGCCGGCCCTGCTGGACGACGTACGGCAGGAGGCGCGCCGGGCCCGCGACGGCGGCCTGCCGCTGCTGGACCGGCCGGACCTGGGCGCGATGGCCACCGCGTTCCTCGACACCGTCCTGCCGACCGGCTGAACCGTGGCCACCGGCGCGCCGGCGGGATCCTCCGCTCGACGCGCCGGTGGGTCCGGTGCCCGCGACGCCGGCTCGCGCCGCGGTGGCGTCGGTCAGTCGCCCATGTCGAGCCGGCCCCGGGCGAAGGCGTCCACCTTGCCCCAGCGGCCCGGGATGTCCAGCACCTCGATCCGGCCCATGCCGATCGGCAGCCGAGGCTCCACCGCGAGGTGCCCCTCGTGCGGCTCCAGGCCGAGCATGGTGCGCAGCAACAGCAGCGGGGTACCCGTCGACCAGGCCTGCGGGCTGCACGCCGTCGGGTACTCCACCGGGAACTTGGTCAGCTCGCGCGGGTAGCCGCCGAACGCCTCGGGCAGCCGGCCGTCGAAGTACCGGGCGGCG
This sequence comes from Micromonospora sp. GCM10011542, assembly GCF_042650685.1. Classification (NCBI taxonomy): domain Bacteria; kingdom Bacillati; phylum Actinomycetota; class Actinomycetes; order Micromonosporales; family Micromonosporaceae; genus Micromonospora; species Micromonospora sp. GCM10011542. Next base: position 91,658 of record NZ_JBHSBO010000042.1, on the reverse strand, counting down.
TCCAGGATGCCGCTGGCGATGGTGGCGGCCTCCTCCGGGAAGCCGTAGCGGCGCAGCCCCCAGGCGATGAAGGAGTTGTCGAACGGCCAGATCGTGCCGTTGTGGTAACCGATCGGGTTGTACCGGGCCTCGCCCTCGGCCAGGGTGCGGACACCCCAACCGGAGAAGAGCCGCCGTCCCACCAGGTGCTGGGCGACCTTCTCCGCCCGCTGCTGGTCGACGATCCCGCTCCAGAGCAGGTGGCCGATGTTGGAGCTGAGCACGTCGCACTGCCGCCCGTCCGCGTCCAGGGCGAGGGCGTAGTACTCGCCGTCGGCCACCCACCAGTCCCGGTTGAACCGCTCCTTGAGTTGGGCCGCCTCCCGCTCCAACTGCTCGGCGTACCCGGGGTCGTTCCAGAACTCCCGGGCCAGCCGGGCCGCACGGACCTTCGCGTCGTACGCGTACCCCTGCACCTCGCAGGTGGCCCGGGGAAAGGGCGGCAGCGTGCCGTCACGGTACGAGATGGAGTCCCAGGAGTCCTTCCAGCACTGGTTTTCCAGGCCGGTGTCGGTGTTGCGCCGCTCGTACCAGATGTAGCCGCTGCCGACGAGGTCGGCGTAGTCGTCGATCCATCTCAGCGCCGCCCGGGACTCCTGCTCCAACTCCTTGACCAGCGCGACGTCCCCGGTCCACTTCTCGTACTCGTCCAGCAGCACGACGAAGAGCGGGGTCGCGTCCACCGAGCCGTAGTACGGCGAGTGTGGCTGCTCCTCGAACGCGGCGGTCTCGCCGTAGCGCATCTCGTGCAGGATCCGTCCCGGGTCCTCGTCGCGGAAGTCGTCGAAGCGGCTGCCCTGCAGGGACGCCAGGATCCGCAGGGTGGTCTTGGACAGATGCGGGGTGAACGGCAGCGTCTGCAGGCAGGTGAGGATGCTGTCCCGACCGAACATGGTCATGAACCAGGGCAGACCGGCCGCCGGCAGGGTGGCCCCGCCCAGCGACAGCGGCGAGAAGCGCAGCGCCGCCAGGTCGATCAGGCTGCGCCGGTAGGTGCTCGCCAGCTCCGGGTGCTCGGTGTTGACCTTCGGAGCGTCCGCGACCCACTTCTCCAGGTCACGTTGCAGGGCGAGCCGCTCGGTGCCGTGCACCTGCACGCCCAACCGCAGGTCCCGGCCACCCGGCCCGACCGCGTTTGTCTGGACGTCGATGTTGGTCTGCCACTGTCCGTTCGGTTCCAGATGGACCGTGTACGCGAAGCCGCCACGGTCGTAGCGGGCCGCGATGGACGAGGAGATCACGGTTTCCCGGCGGAAGTTGCCCCGCCGGTAGCCCAGCCGCAGCCGATCGGGCTCGACCTCGGTGTAGATCTCGCCCTTCTTGTTCAGGATCTCGTCCTTGACCTGGAACAGGTCGGCGAAGTCGGACGCCGCCTCCATCCGGATCTCCAGGTCGACCGGCCGCTCGTCGTGGTTGAGGATGGTGAGCTGCTCCCGGAAGCTGCCGCCGACCGCCCGTTCCCGGATGATCGACAGCTTCGCGTCGATGTAGTGGGTGGCCATGCCCGGTACCAGGAAGAACCGGGACTCGTAGTACTGGAGGTCGTCGAAGGAGAGCGCGTTGAGCCGCTCACCGTTGACCGTGAGCACCCAGGTGGACAGGAACCGGGTGTCGATGGAGAAGAGTCCGGTCGGCTCGCTCGGCGTCGCCTCGATGTCACCGGTGTCCTCCGAGACGACGAACGTGTTGCCGTCCAGGATCCGGATGGTGTTGGTCGACCCCATCAGCGGACCTCCCCCACGAAGCGCCGGCGCGGCCCCCGGGCGTCCGGGTGGCCCGGGAAGATGCGCTCCACCTGCACCACCAGCCGCGCGTCACCCAGCACCGTCATGTCGCCACGCAGGATCGCGGCCAGCCCGTCCTCGCGGCCGGCCGTGATCTCCTCGAAGAGCGCCGGACTCGTACCGACCACCGTGTCCGCCTCGCGGTCCTCCTGGGTCACAGTGAGCCGACCGTGGTCGATGCGCAGCAGCCAGTGCCGGGTCTGCGCCCCCTCGCGCAGGTCGAATCGCAGGGTCCCGGAGGACTTCGCCAGCAGGGGCTCGTACCCCCGTCGGTCCAGGTCCTCGAAGAACCTCGTGGTCGCGTCCACCATGGGTCACTCCTCCCCCAGCCGGTCGGCTCCCGGAAACCGCAGCGCGGGCGGTTCGTGCCGCCGGCGGCCGGTGTTCGACGTCCCCGCACGGGTCCCCAGCCGGTACGCCGTCAACCTCGCCCGGATCGGGTGAGCGCCGGGTGGTGGCGGGATCAACCCGGGCTCCCGGACGTACGACGCCGGCCCTCCCGGATCACGGGAGGGCCGGCGGGCCCGCGGCGGACGGTCAGTTGTTCGGGTCGTCGGCGCTGATGTCGGCCAGCACCGACTGAGGTTCGCGCTCGACCGCGAGGTCACCCATCGAGACCAGGCCGACCAGGCGCCCGTCGTCGATCACCGGCAGTCGGCGTACGGCGTACGTGCGCATCAGGTCCGCCGCGGCAACCGCGTCGTCGTACTGGCTCACGGTGATCACGTCCCGGGTGGTGATCTGGTTCAGCTGGGTCGAGCCCGGGTCCATGTTCTCGGCGACACCCCGGACCGTGATGTCCCGGTCCGTGACGATGCCGACCACGTTGTCTCCGTCGGTCACCACCACGTCGCCGATGGCGCTGTCGCGCATCTCCTGGGCCGCCGCGGTGAGCGTGTCGCTGCCGTCCATCGTCACCAACCGGGTCGTCATGAACTCTCCGACCGTTGTCATGGTGCTCCCCTCTCGGTGTCGGCACGGCCGTCTACCCGCCGCCCGGGGCGGGGTAACGCACACCGCCGGCCGGGTGGCGGGGCGGCGTGGACCGGGCGCGCTGCCTACCGTGGGCGGATGACGGGCGAGCATGAGTTGCGGGAGCTGATCGCCGGCAGTGGCTGGCTGACCCGGGCGCTGACCGTGGTGCGCGACTCGGGCCTGCCGGACGCCTGGATCGGCGCGGGCGCCCTGCGCGACCTGGTCTGGGGTGAGCGGTACGGCGACGGGTTCGAGCCGGCGGCGGTCCGGGACGTGGACGTGGTCTTCTTCGACCCGACGGACCTGAGCCGGGAGTACGACCACCGGGCCACCGCCCGCCTGGTCGCAGCCTGGGCCGAGCCGACCTGGCAGGCGCGCAACCAGGCGGCGGTGCACACCTAGTACGCGGCGAAGTTCGGCGGCGACCCGATCGCCCCGTACCGCAGCGTCGCCGAGGCGGTCGCCACCTGGCCGGAGTACGCCACCGCCGTCGCCGTCCGGCTGGACGCGGGCGACCGGCTGGCGGTCTGCGCACCGTACGGCCTCGACGACCTGCTGGGCGGGGTGTGGCGGCACAACCCGGCGCGGGTGGACGTGACGCTGTCCCGACAGCGGCTGGCCCGGCACCGCCCGGCGCGGCGCTGGCCCGGCGTCACCGTCGTCGAGCCGGGCTGACGCCCGGGTTCGGATGCGCCGCCGACGCCACGGCGGCTGGCGGGCGGGTCAGCCGCGCGGCGGCACGCCGTAGATCCGCTCGATGTGCAGCCGCAGCACCAGCCGGCGCTCGGCGACCATCGCCCGCCGGAAGTCGGCCCAGTCCGGGTGCTCGCCCTGCACCGACCGGTACAGGTCGACCAGTTCGTCGACCGTCGGGTCGGACGGGTCGGTGGCCACCGGGGTCAGCTCGGCGCGCGCCTCGGCGACCGCGTACGCCCAGCCGTCCTCGCTGCCGACGTGGAAGCTCGCCCGCGGGTCCCGGCGCAGGTTGACCGTCTTCGCCCGGTCGTCGGTCACCGAGATCCGGATCAGCTTCCGTTCCCGGTCGAAGGAGTAGACCACGGTGGACAGCTGCGGCCGTCCGTCCCGCTTGAGGGTCGCCAGTACGCCCATCCAGCGACCGGCGATCAGGTCCGTCAGCGCCTGGTGGGTGCGGTCATCCGGCACGGCTTCCTCCACGTCGCGGGGTCGAAGTCTCTCCATCCAAACACGGCCGGCGGGCTCCCGCGTCGGTCCGGTGGTGACCGGCGGGCCGACACGCCGAGGCCCCCGCCGGCAGCCGGCGGGGGCCTCGGGAACGGCGACGGTCAGCGGCGTTCGTCGGCGACCAGTTCGGCGATCTGCACCGCGTTGAGCGCGGCGCCCTTGCGCAGGTTGTCGTTGGAGCAGAACAGCGCCAGGCCGTGCTCGACGGTCTCGTCGGCGCGGATCCGGCCCACGTAGGTCGGGTCCTGCCCGGCCGCCCGCAATGGGGTGGGCACGTCGGTCAACGCCACCCCGGGCGCACCGTCGAGCAGATCACGGGCATGCCGCGGGCTGAGCGGCCGGGCGAAGCGTGCGTTGATCTGCAACGAGTGGCCGGTGAAGACGGGCACCCGGACGCAGGTGCCGGAGACCTTGAGGCCGGGGATCTCCAGGATCTTGCGGCTCTCGTTGCGCAGCTTCTGCTCCTCGTCGGTCTCGAAGGAGCCGTCGTCGACGATCGAGCCGGCCAGCGGGAGCACGTTGAAGGCGATCGGCTGGGCGAAGGAGCGCGGCGCGGGGAACTCCACGGCGGTGCCGTCGAAGGCCAGCTCGGCGGCGTGCTCGGCGACCTTGCGGACCTGCTCGTCCAGCTCGGCGACGCCGGCCAGCCCGGCGCCGGACACCGCCTGGTAGGTCGAGACGACCAGGCTGACCAGCTCGGCCTCGGCGTGCAGCGGACGCAGCACCGGCATGGCGGCCATCGTGGTGCAGTTGGGGTTGGCGATGATGCCCTTCGGGCGGTCGGTGGCGGCGTGCGGGTTGACCTCGGCGACCACCAGCGGCACCTGCGGGTCCATCCGGAAGGCCGAGGAGTTGTCGATCACCACGGCGCCGGCCTCGGCGACCCGCGGCGCCAGCTCCCGGGCGGTGCCCTTGCCGGCGGAGAAGAGCACGATGTCCAGACCGGTGTAGTCCGCGGTGGCCGCGTCCTCGACCGTCACCTCGCCGTCGCGCCAGGGCAGCGTCCGCCCGGCGGACCGCGCCGAGGCGAACAACCGCACCTGCTCCGCCGGGAACTGCCGTTCCGCCAGCACCTGCCGCATCACGCCACCGACCTGGCCGGTGGCCCCCACAATGCCGATCCTCATGCCCGCGAGGCTACCCAGGCCGGCCCGGTGACCGGGAGTTCTTTCCCACCGCCCGGTCCACCGTCACACCGACCGCACAGCCGGTCCCGCGCACCCTTCGACCGAAAGTGCACGGCCCCGCACCCCTCCCACCAGAAGGATTCCGCCTCCCACGGCCCACACCGCAACATCCTTGCCTCGGCCACCCCACCAGCCGTCCAGGCCACCACGGACCGCAGCGACAGAAGTCACAGCCGCCCGAGTCGATCAACCACGACGATCCGACCTGCCGGGCGCTCAGTGGTCGATGATCTCACCGAGGTTGGTGGCGGTGAGGTCGTCGCGGATGACGGCGGCGTCGCCCTCGATCACCAGGGTCAGCGCGTCCGGGCGCAGGTGGGCCGCCGCCGCGGCGGAGACCTGGTCCACGTCGGCGGCGAGCAGCTCCTCGCGCAGCCGGGCGTGGTAGTCGTCGGGCAGGTCGTGCACCACCAGCGTGGTCAGCGCGGACGCGATCGCCCGCGGGCTCTGCAACTCCACCGAGAGCTGCCCGGCCCGCCAGAAGCGGGCCACCGCCAGCTCCTCCTCGGTCACCCCGCCCAGCTGGGTACGGCTGATCTCACCGACCGCCTCCACCAGAGCCGGGGCGGTGACCGCGGTCTGCACTCCGGAGCTGACCGCGAACCGGCCGAACCGGCGGGACGAGGCGAAGTCACCGCGGATGCCGTACGTGTAGCCGCGCACCTCGCGGATCAGGTGGTTCAGCCGGGAGGTGAACGCCCCGCCCAGCACCGTGCCGGCGAGGGTCATCGGCACGTGCTCCGGGTGCGCCCGGTGCGGGGACGGGTGGCCCAGCCGCAGCGTGGACTGCACCGAGCCGGGCCGGTCCACCAGGATGATCCGCCGATTAGTGCGCAGCGGCACGTCGATCGGGCCGCCCCGGTCGGCCGGACCGCCGCCGGCGCCGGCGAACGCCGCCGCGGCCAGCGCGTCCAGGTCGATCCGGTCCAGGTCACCGGCGACGATCAGGGTGCCGGGCCGCAGGAACCACTCGGAGTGGAAGACCGTCACGTCCTCGACGTCCAGGCCGGCCACCGACTCCGGGTCGCCGTACATCGGGCGGCCCCAGCGGGTCTGCGCGCCGAACAGGTCGGCGCGCAGCGCGGCGTCGGCGCGCGGGCCCGGGTTCGCCCAGTCCATCCGCAGCGCGGTGGCCTCGTCGTCGCGGACCCGGCGGACGTCGGCCGGGTCCAGCTTGGGCGTACGCACGGCCTCGGCGAGCAGCTGCACCGCGGCGGTCAGCCGCTCCACCGGGACCTGGACGCTGACCTGGAACGAGTCCCAGTCCAGCCCGGTCACCAGCTCGGTGCCGAGTGCCTCGATGGCCAGCGCGTACGCGGTGGCGTCCCGCTGGGCGGTGCCCTCCTCCAGGGCCTTGGCCAGCACGCCGCCCAGCCCTTCCTTGCCGGCCGGCTCACGACCGGCGCCCGCGTCGAGCAGCAGCAGCGCGACGGCGAGGTTCTGCCCGGGCAGGTGCGCGGCGACCACCTGACCGCCGGCGACGGCGCGGCGGACCACCGGCGGGAACCGGTACGGGCGGGCGGCACCCGGGCCGGGACGGTCGGTGATCAACGTCATGGGGTCTCCTCGGGCAGGTAGGTCAGGGTCACCCGGTCGTCGGCGGCGAGCACCTCGGCTGCGGCCTCGGCGATCTGCTCGGCGGTCACCGCGAGCCAGGCCGGCAGCCGCTCGGCGGCCTTCGCCGGGTCACCGAACTGGGTGGCGTACCGGCCGAGCGTGTCCGCCCGGCCGTCCACGGTGGACATCTGCCGCCACCAGGCGGTGCTCAGCAGCGCCTTGGCGCGATCGAGCTCGGCCGCGGTGACCGGCACGGTGGTCAGCTCGTCGACCACCTCGGCCAGCCCGGCGGCCAGCCGCTCGGCGGAGACGCCGGGGCGGGCGGTGGCGGTGGCGATCAACGGTGCCGGGGCGTGCGCCAGGTCCACCCCGTACGCCCCGACGAGGTCCGGCTGGGCGATCCGCTCGCCGTCGGCGAGGCGCTGGTAGAGCCGGCTGCCCCGGCCGCTGCCCAGCACGGTGGCGAGGACGGTGAGCACGTCGTACCCCGGGCTGCCGAAGGGGTAGGTGCGGTGCGCCACGTACGCCCGGGGGGCCGGCACGTCGGTGGTCACCGCCTCCACGGCGGGCCGACCCGTGGCGGGCACGCTGCGGCCGTCCGGGGCGGGCGGGATGTCGTCGCGGGCGGGCAGCGCGCCGAAGTACTTGTCGGCCAGCGCGAAGACCTCGGCGGCGGCGGCGTCGCCGACCACGGTGAGCACCGCGTTGTTCGGTGCGTAGTACGTCCGGTGGAAGTCCTGGAAGGTGGCCAGGTCGGCGGCGTTTAGGTCGGCCATCGAGCCGATGGTGGCGTGGTGGTACGGGTGCCCCGGGGGGTAGAGCAGCGGCAGCAGCCGCAGCCACGCGTCGCCGTACGGGACGTTCTCGTAGCGCTGCCGGCGCTCGTTCTTGACCACCTCGCGCTGGTTGTCCAGCGTCTCCTGGGTCAGCGCGGGCACCAGGCCGCCCATCCGGTCGGCCTCGAGCCAGAGCGCCAGCTCCAGGTGCTCGGCCGGGACCGTCTCGAAGTAGTTGGTCCGGTCCGGGTTGGTGGTGGCGTTGAGCGAGCCGCCGGAGCCCTGGATCAGCTTCATGTGCTCGGTCTTCGCCACGTTCACCGACCCCTCGAACATCAGGTGCTCGAAGAGGTGGGCGAAACCGGTCTGCCCGGTCGGCTCGTGCCGGGAGCCGACGTCGTACCAGAGGTTGACGGCGACCGCGGGCGCGGTGCGGTCCTCGCTCACCACCACGCGCAGGCCGTTGTCCAGTCGGGTCGTCTCGATGGGCCAGGGGTAACCGCTGTCGGGCATGGCACGACGCTATCCGATCTCGGGGGCGGAAAGGTGACGTGCCGGGAGTCGGCGAGGCGGGCCGCGCCGGGTATCGACCGGGCCCGCCGGGGTACCGCAGGGGCATGCCCACCCCGCCCGCCCCCCACGCCGCCGCGCGGGCCGCCACCGCCGTCGAACGCGCCGCCGCCGCGCTGGCCCGGCTGCGCCGCGGTCGCCTGCTGCATCCGGCCGGTCGGTCCTTCACCGGCGAGGTGCTGATCTGGGGTACGCCCGGACCGCCGACCGGGGTGCACCTGCTGGACGGCCCCGGTCGCTACCGGGCGACCGTGCGCCTCTCCAAGGGAACGCCCACCCCGGGCGGCTGGCCGGACGTGCTCGGCCTGGCGCTGCGGATGCACACCGAGGTCGGGCGCCCGTTCGACCTGCTGGTCAGCTCCAGCGGCGCGGCGCCGCTGCTGCGCAACGTGCCGCTGCCCCGACGCCGCTTCACCGGGACGTACAGCACGATCATGAGCTACCGGGTCGGCCGGCGCCGGCTCTGGCTGGCCGCGCTCCCCGACCCGGACTCGGTCGACCTGGGTCGCGGCCTGGCCGAGCTGGCCGCCGCGACCCGGGCGGAGGCGCCGCGGATGGTCATCGCGGTCGCCTCCGCCGTCGGGCCGTGGCGGCCGGTCGGCCAGGTCAGCATCGGTGACCAGCTCAGCGCCCGGGAGGACGCCGCGCTGGCCTTCGACCCGGTCGGCAACCTGCCGGCGGAGCTGCGGGCGGCCGGCCCGCTGACCTGGCTGCGGGACCAGACCTACCGGGGGTCGCGCCGGGCGCGCGGCGCCACGGTCAGTCCGGCGGCTCGCTGAAGGTCGCCGTCTGCTCCGAGGTACGCCGCTCCAGCACCGTGTCCGGCGCCGCGTTCTGGTCCTCCTCGCGGATGTCCGACTCGGTGAGGATCGCGTCCGCCTGGGCCTCCGGGTCGTCGCTGCCCACCGCGGCCTCCTCGGGCAACAGGTGCGCGCGCGACTCCATCCGTTCCTGATCGCTCTGCTCGTGGCTCATGGCAACCCTGTTACCCCGCCCTCGCCGCCGGCACGCGGCGCCTCGTCGTCCCGTCCGGCGGGACGCTCTGCCCCGAGCCGGTGAGCTTCCCCGCCGTCGTCGGGTAGGCTGGGCCCGTGACGCGCTCGTATCGATGGTTTAGGCAGCCGGCTCATCCGCCGGTGACTTCACCATGATCTGACGTCACCACGGACCGAGCCGGCTGGGCAGGAGCTTTCGTTCCTGCCCTTTTGCGTACGAGCAGCCGGCTCGTCCCGGGCACCGGCCCCGGGCACGGTCGGCGGAAGGATGCCCACCGTGACGACCCCGGAGACCGATCGGGTCAGCGATCAGCGGATCGACCGTGTCGTGCCGCTGACCACGCCCGCGCTGCTGCACCACGAGCTGCCCCTGGACGCCCCGCTCGCCGCCGCCGTACTCGACGGCCGACGCGCCGTGGGTCGGGTGCTGGACCGCGCCGACGACCGCCTGCTGGTGGTGGTCGGCCCGTGCTCGGTGCACGACCCGGCCGCCGCCCTCGAGTACGCGGAGCTGCTGCGCGCCGCCGCCGACCGGGTCGCCGACGACCTGCTCGTCGTGATGCGGGTCTACTTCGAGAAGCCGCGGTCCACGGTGGGCTGGAAGGGCCTGATCAACGACCCCGGCCTCGACGGCAGCGGGGACGTCAACACCGGGCTGCGGCTGGCCCGGGCGCTGCTGCTCGACGTGCTGCGCGTCGGGCTGCCGGTGGGCTGCGAGTTCCTCGACCCGATCACCCCGCAGTACATCGCCGACACGGTGGCCTGGGGTGCGATCGGCGCCCGCACGGTGGAGAGCCAGGTGCACCGCCAGCTCGCCTCCGGCCTGTCCATGCCGATCGGCATGAAGAACCGCCCGGACGGCAGCATCGGCACCGCCGTGGACGCCATCCGCGCCGCCGGTGTACCGCACGTCTTTCCCGGCATCGACTTCTCCGGCACCCCGGCGATCATGCACACCCGGGGCAACGCCGACGGGCACCTGGTGCTGCGCGGTGGGGGCGGCCGGCCCAACTACGACGCCGAGTCGGTGGCCGGGGCCCTCGACCTGCTGCGGGCGGCCGGGTTGCCGGAGCGACTGGTGATCGACGCCAGCCACGCCAACAGCGGCAAGGACCACCGCAACCAGCCGCGGGTGGCCGCGGACGTCGCCGCACAGCTCACCGCCGGGCAGCGCGGCATCACCGGCGTGATGCTGGAGTCGTTCCTGCTGCCCGGCCGGCAGGACCTCGACCCGACCCGGGAGCTGGAGTACGGCCGCTCGATCACCGACGCCTGCCTGGGCTGGGAGGACACGGCCGAGGTGCTCGACCACCTGGCGACCGCCGTCCGGGCCCGGCGGGCGACGCTGCCCACCCCCGCCTGACCCGCGGCGTCGCCCGAGATGTGGCGGCGGACACGGCACGGGCCGGAACAGCGCGGGGGGTCGGCCGGTTGAGTGAGGTGTCGGTGTGTCCAGTGTCCCCGGGCCTCACCTCATTGCCTTCGCGGAATACCGTCCGGCTGGAGCCGCGTCGTGCCACTCGCCGAGAGGCGACCTGCACACCGACACCAGCGACGCCCCCGGCCTTCAGGCCGGGGGCGTCGTTGTCTGCGTGGCCCCCTTGGGCGGCTGGTCGAGCGTGACGTTTGACCGATTCCGGCCCGGGTAGCTGATCGACGTGACCGACGACGCATCCGTGACCGGTGAGCCGGACACCCGGCGCCTCGACGACCTGCTCGACAACATCTACCGGGGGGAGGAGCGGGTCACCCAGGTGGAGATCTACCACCGGGCGGTGGCCGCGGGTCTTCCGGCGGACCTGCTGATCCGGCTCGACGCGCTCCCCGGGGGCGAGTACTCCATCGACGAGGTCTCCGACCTGCTGGGCGGCTCCGTCGCGTGAGCACGACGCCCGACGCGTCACGCACCGGGGCCGCCCCGTCCAGCTCTCCCGCCCGTCTCGCCGGCGACCCGAGGAAGGACACCGAGATGACGCACCACGAGGACCACGACGAGAAGGTGCCCGCGCTGGGCCAGCCGCCGGAGGGCCGGGACACCACGCCCGAGCCGGACTTCGCCAACGAGCACGACCGCACCGCGGTGGACCGGGAGATCATCACCGGCGAGGACGAGGACGAACGGGAGCCCGAGTCGCCACACGGCTGGTCCGGCATGCAGCGCTGACCGTGACGCAACGGCAGCGGGGGCCGGCGGATCGCCGGCCCCCGCTGTCGCGTACCGCTAGTCAGTCGTCGTCCTCGTGCCCGCCGCCCTCGGCGGCCTGCTGCGCCACCGCGTACGCCATCTGGAGGAAGTCGGACGCGGCCACGGCGGTCAACGCGGTGGCCACCAGCCGGGTCAACCGGGGCGCGAGCACCAGGCCGCCGGTGAGCCCGGTGGCCACCCAGACGGCCAGGCAGAACGGGCAGCTCAGCAGCTCGCCGAACGCGTGCCTGGTGGAGCTGCCCGAGTCACGGACCTGCTCCAACACCTCGCCACTGCCGATCGGGTGGTCGTAGCGGGTGAACGGCGCCCGCAGCGGGCTGGTCACCGCGTCCTTGGAGAGCAGCCGGCTGAGCTTGTGCGTGGCGATCGAGAGCAGCACCACGTCGGACGCGGCCGGACGGTCCGGCACCGATCGCCCGGTCGCCTTGACCAGGCCGGCGAGGGCCCCGGCGACGCCGGCGTAGGTGCCCATCGCGGCCAGGTAACCGCCGAGTGGGCGGTACTCGTGCGGCGCGTACGCCTGGCGCAACCGCGCCACCTTCCGTTTCAGGCCAGTGTCGGTCACCCGTTCTCCTCGAATGTCATGGTCGTACGAAAGCCTCCACCCAGCGGGCAGAGGCGCTCAGCCGGCCTGGAGGTTGTCGGCCACCTCGCGGGCCAGGTTGGACAGCGCCTCGTCGGCCAGGTCGTCCGGGTCCGGCTGGCCCGACCCGGCGGCCAGGTCGAGCTGGATCCGGGCGCCGCCCGAGTCGGCCGGCTCGACCCGCAGCTCGGCGGACCAGTCGGTGGCACTGCCGTCACCCCACCGGGCCCGCAACTCCTCGCCGTCCATCTCGGCGGCCGGGCTGCCGTCGCCGCGCAGCGGCTCCGGCAGCCATGACGAGGCCCGGTCCGGGTCGGTGGCCGTGTTGAACACCACCTCGGGCGGCGCGGACATGCCGCGCACGGCGCGCGCCGGCATCAGGCGTCCCGGAGTCGGCTCGGGTCGACCTCCCGGCCCGGGTGGCGGGCCAGGTACTCGGTCTCGAGCTCCGCCGTCCGGCGCAGGTGGTTGGCGAGCGCGCTGTCCGCGGCGTGCCGCAGCGTGTCCAGTCGGGTGCGGTGCAGGCTGTGCATCTCGCGGATCAGGTCCTCGTCGGTCAGCTCCGACGGGTCGACGCCGAGCAGGTCACCGTCGAGATCCGTCTCGCCACCCGCCGGGTCGGCGAGGTGGTCGCCGCCCCACTCGGGCACCCGCTGCTCCGGGCTCATCTCCGCGCCGCCGCTGGACGCGAACCCGTCCTGCTGCACTGATCCGGGCATCATCGCCCCCCTCGTCTCGTTTGGGCTGGCGTCTAGACGGATGCCCACTGCCGGTGCCACCAAACCCGCCCCGCCGCGCGACAACTACGACAGGGTGTCGGAGAGCGGCGCCGTCCCCGGTACCCTCGATGCCATGAAGCGGCTCTGGACCCCGGCGTGGATCGCGCGCCACGTGGCCATGGTCGTGCTGGTCGTGGGTTTCCTCGGGCTGGGCTGGTGGCAGGTCAGCCGGGCCGCCGCCGGCAACAGCCTGAGCTGGGGGTACGCGGTCGAGTGGCCGATCTTCGCCGGCTTCGTGGCCTACGTCTGGTGGCGTGAGGTCCGGCTGGCCCGCCGGGGGGCCGAGGAGTCCACCGAGGCGGCGGTCGACCCGGCCGACGCACCGGCCGACGAGCCGTCGCCGTCGGTGTCCGACGGACCGGTCCGACCGGCGGTCCGCCGACCGGTACGGGTGGCCCGGGTGCCGGCCGTCGGTGCCGGCGAGGACGCCGACCTGGCCGCCTACAACCGCTACCTGTCATGGTTGAACGCCAATCCGGGCGCTCGGCCCGGTGACTATCCCGGCTGAGCCGGGCTCGGAAGGACGGACGAGGTGGGCGCAGCCCTTACCCGGTACCGCGTGATCGCCTGGATCGTGGGCGTGGTGCTGATCCTGCTGGTCGTGGTCGGCATGCCGCTCAAGTACGCGTTCGACAACCCGGTCGTGGTGGAGACGGTGGGGCCGGCGCACGGCTTCCTCTACATGATCTACCTGGTGGCCGCGTTCGACCTGTCCCGCCGGGCCGACTGGCCGCTCAAGCGGATGCTCCTGGTGATGCTGGCCGGCACCGTGCCGTTCGTCTCGTTCTACGCCGAGCGCCGGGTCAGCGGCTGGCTGGCCCGCCCCGCGGACCGTACGCCGGAGCCGGTCGCCGGCTGAGCGGCCGGCCTCCGGCGTACGGTCCCGGTGCGACGCCGGCCGGGGTCGGCCGGGCCGGCGTCGGGTCGGTCAGCGGCTGGGCCGCCACGGGTCGGTCGAGGCGACCGGGTCCACCCAGCCGCCGTACCGGTGCATCTCCCGGGCCCGGCGCACCGCGCGGGTCACCTGGCCGAACTGCCGCTCGTCGTCGGTGGTGAAGAGCAGCAGTTCCGCCCCCCGGTACCACCCCCACAGCTCGTACGCCGGCGGCCGCCACCGGTCGCCGACCAGCGCCAGCGCCGCCGGCAGCAGGAACACCGTGCCGAGGATGAGGTACGCCCCGGCGGTCAGCCGTTGCAGGCCGCCGGTGAAACCGAGCAGCAGCCCGACGCCGCCGATCATGGCGGCGGTGACCACGACCGCCCGCACGGCGATCCGGTCGTGCGGGCCTCGGGTCGTCCGTAGGTGGGTCAGGTCGGAAATCCGGTAGCTGGTGCTGGCGACGGTGAACCGGTCGACTGTCACGATGATGCCGGGGCGGGCGTAGAGCAGGGTCGAGGAGGCGCCACCGGTCATCGATCGGGGCGGTCGGGTCGGTGCTCCTTCACGGTTCACGGTTCCTCCCGCGCGGTCCGCCGGGCCGGCCCCGCCGCGGTCGCAGGCATCGCTGCCTGTCGACGGGATTCCCGGCTCCGGGCTTCATTGTGTTCAAGCAGTGCCAGCTCACCGGGGCAATTACCGGGTCGGGGCGTCCCGCCGTCGGGGGGACATCGCCGAGAAACAGCAGCCATTTCGGGTTTTATCGGTTATGACGTGCCGGTATCCGGCCGGCATACGCCCGGAACGACGAATGTCGTACATCGGGCAATACCCGTCCCGACTCCCCACCCCCGCCACGCTGGCGCTCACGAAGGTCACCCGCCGCAGCGGCACTTCCCGCCACTTTGCCAACATTCGCCCCTGCTTCAACTGCGGGTGACTCCCGTCCCGGGTTAGGTTGGGCGAGCCGGTCCGGCCCAGCGCCGTCCACCCGGATGGCCCCGGCCCGGTGTCGCCGGAGGCGTCAGCAGCCCGCCGGCGACCGTGGGAAGGAGCCTTCCGCTCTTGCCATCCCTGAGGAATCTGCTGCGCACCATGGCGGTCGCCGGCATGTCGGCCGCCCTGATCGCCCCGACGGGGGTGGCCCACGCCGAGCCGTCCCCCGCCGACCTGACCCGCCAGATCGAGACGTCCTCGGCCGCACTGGAGCGGGTGGTCGAGTCGTACAACGAGCTCCGCGAGGACATCAAGACCAACCAGGCCGCGGTGGGCCGATTACAGGACCGGATCGGTCCGCTGGAACAGCAGGCCGCACAGAGCCGGGCAGACGTCGCCGAGTTGGCGACGACCGCGTACAAGAGCGGCAGCCTGCAGACGGCGGACGCGCTGCTGCGTCCCGGCGGCTCGGCGGCGTTGCTGGACCGGTTGGGCGCGCTCGATCAACTGACCCGGCAGCGGCAGGAACGCATCTCCGGTTTCACCGCCAACCAGCGGCAGCTGCTCGACGAGAAGACCCGGCTGGATGTCACCCTGTCCCGACAAGCCGTGCAGGCCCGGGAGCTGACGGCGGGCAGGAAGCGGATCGAGAAGGATCTGGCCCGGCTCTACGAGCTGCGCCGACAGGCGTACGGTGCGGCCACCGAGCGGCCCGCCCCGAAGGCGGCGACCAGCGAGAAGGCGCCCGCGGTCGCCGGTCAGGCCGGGGTGGCGGTGCGCTACGCCTACGGCGCGATCGGCAAGCCGTACGTCTGGGCGGCGGACGGACCGAACGGTTACGACTGCTCCGGGCTCACCTCGGCGGCCTGGCGGGCGGCTGGACGGTCGCTGCCGCACAACACCCGGATGCAGTGGAGCGCGGTCGCGCACATCGGCCGGGATCAGCTGGCCCCGGGTGACCTGGTCTTCTACAGCGGGCTCGGGCACGTCGGCCTCTATGTGGGCGGCGGCCAGGTGATCGACGCGCCGAGCGCCGGGCGCAACGTGCTCAAGCGGGGCATGAACCTGATGCCCATCCAGGGCTACGGAAGGGTCCGCTGACCCGGACGCAAACGGCGAACGGCCGGCGTCCCCTGTCGGACGCCGGCCGTTCGCCGTCGTTACTGCCTGCTCAGGCCGCCTGCAGCCCCTCGGCGCGGGCCAGCTCACGGAGCCGGCCGAGCGCCTGGATCTCCAACTGCCGGATCCGCTCCCGGGAGAGCGAGAACCGCGACGCGACCTCGGTGAGCGAGTGCTCACGGCCGTCCTCGAGCCCGTACCGGGCCCGCATGATGCCGGCCGACCGGTCGTCGAGGTGGTTGAGCAGCCCCTCGATGCGCTGGCGCTCCAGGCCGGAGAGGACGATGTCCTCCGGCGACGGGGCGTCACTGTCGGCGACCAGGTCGCCGAGGCTGGTGTCGCCGTCGTCGCCCACCGGGGTGTCCAGCGACACGGTGTCCTGCGACCAGCGGCGCAGCTCGTTGACCCGCTCGACGGTGACGCCGAGGGCCGCCGCGATCTGCTCCGGCTCCGGGTCGCTGCCCAGCTCACGCGTGAGCTGGCGGGCCACGTTGCGCATCCGGTTGACGTCCTCCACCAGGTGCACGGGCAGCCGCACGGTGCGCTCCTGCTGGGCGATGGCCCGGCTGATCGCCTGGCGGATCCACCAGGTGGCGTAGGTGGAGAACTTGTAGCCACGCTCGTAGTCGAACTTCTCGACCGCCCGGACCAGGCCGGTGTTGCCCTCCTGGATCAGATCCAGCATGGGCATCCCCGACCGCACGTAACGGCGGGCGATCGACACGACCAGTCGCAGGTTGGCGCGAATGAACAGGTCCTTCGCGCGCTCGCCCTCGACGACCAGCCGCTCCAGGTCGGCCCGGTCGACACCGGCCGGGACGCGGTCCTCGCCGAGCAGGTGCTCGGCGTAGAGGCCGGCCTCGATCGCCTTGGAGAGATCGACCTCCCGGGCAGCGTCCAGCAGTGGCGTCCGGGAGATCTCGTGCAGGTAGACGCCGACCAGGTCGCGCTCCTCGGCGACCTGATCGGTCCGCATGCCGATGTTCTTGTCCACGTTGCCCACGGTCCCCTCGCTCGCGCCGGTTGCCCGGTTCCTTGCCATCCCCACGTCCGTCGTGTCAGTCCCCGGTAACTTCCGCTGTGCCCACCGGTGCTGACACCTACACAACAGATGAGACGTGTCGGGGATTCCATGTCGTGAGTCGAAAGTGTCACGAATGCCTGAGTAGTAGCTGAGAGCACGGTCCACGTTTGCTGTCAGCACCCGTCGGGTGGCTCGCCGCTGGGGCACCACGTACGGGTTGGCGGGTCGACGGATCGCCGAACGCCCACAGGTATGGCAACACCGTACGCCGGGGGACACAGCGACCCGGATCACCACCGCGCTGCGATCCTGGTCACTGCCAGATACGCACCGGTGGACCGGTCGGTTCATTCACGGGGGTGGTATTACCCCCCGCCCAGATGAACAATCCGGAGCCCCGCTCGCTTCCCGCCATCCGGGCGCGCCGTCCCACCCAGCCCTGGAGCGGGCCGGCAGCCGCAGCGGCGGGGTCAGGAGGCGAGCAGCTCGAGGGCGTCGCGCACCTGGTCGGCCGAGCGGGCCAGCGCGGCCCGGGCGGCCGGGACCGCGGCGCCGGAGACCAGCGAGACCAACGCGGTCTTCAGGTCGCCGTCGGCCTCGGCGAGGGCCCGCCGGGAGACCTCCTCGGAGCAGCCGGTGGCCTCGACCAGGATCGAGATCATCCGACCTCGGAGCTTCGCGTTGGTGGCCACCATGTCGATCATGAGGTTCGAGTAGACCCGGCCCAGTCGCACCATGACGGCGGTGGAGAAGGTGTTGAGCACCAGCTTCTGCGCCGTGCCCGCCTTCATCCGGGTCGACCCGGTGACCACCTCCGGTCCGGTGTCCACCCCGATGAACACGTCGACCGATCGCGCCGCCTCGGCCTCCGGATTGGCGCAGAGCAGCACGGTCGAGGCGCCCTTGGCCCGGGACGCGGCGAGCGCCCCGAGGACGTACGGGGTGCGCCCGCTGGCGGCCAGGCCGACCACCAGGTCACCGGCGTGCACACAATCAGCCGCGTCGGCCGCCCCGCCCCGGTCGTCGTCCTCGGCGTCCTCGACGGCACGCCACATGGCGTCCGGTCCACCGGCCAGGTGGGCGCAGAACCAGTGCCGGGGCGAGTTGAAGGTGGGGGCCAGCTCGGCCGCGTCGAGCACGCCGAGCCGACCTGAGGTGCCGGCCCCGAAGTAGTGCACGCGGTGCCCGCCACGCAGCGCCGCGACGGCCAGGTCGACCGTGGCGGCGATCTCGTCGAGCACCGCGGCGACCGCCGCCGGCACCCGCCGGTCGGCCTCGTTGATCACGGTGAGCACGTCCCGGGTCGACATCAGGTCGAGGTCGACGCTGAGCGGGTTGCGCCGCTCCGTGGGAGCACCCACCCGGACCACGGGGCGGCCGCGCGGTACGGAGGTCTGCTCGTCCGGCTCCACCGCGCCGGCCGTCATGCCCGCCTCCGGTTGGCACCCACCCGGTGCGACTGAACAGCCTCGGCGGTCGCCTCCAGGGCCTTGCGGGCCCGGGCCCGATTACGGGCGGCGACCCCGACGAACAGGCAGTCGACCACGGTGAGCTGGGCCAGTCGGCTGGCCATCGCACCCGAGCGGTAGGTCGTCTCCCGCGCCGCGGTCGTGAGCACGAAGTCGGCCACCTCGGTGATCGGTGAGCGTGGGAAGTTGGTCAGCGCCACGGTGGCCGCCCCGCGGGTGCGAGCCTGCTCCAGCACCTCGATCACGTCGGAGGTGGTGCCGGTGTGCGAGATGCCCACCGCCACGTCGCCCCGGGCGAGCAGCGCGGCCGAGGTCAGCGCGGTGTGCACGTCCGGGAAGTAGAAGGCGGTGCGGCCGATGCGGTGCAGCTTCTGCTGGAAGTCGGAGGCGACGAACCCGCTGGCGCCGGCGCCGTAGACGTCGATCCGGCCGGCGCCGCTGATCGCCTCCACGACCTGCTCGCAGACTGCCGGGTCGAGCTGCTCGGCGGTCTCCTCGACCGCGCGGGCGTCGTTGAAGGCGATGGTGGCGATGATCTGGGCCAGGTCGGCGCCGGGCGGGATGTCACCACCGACCACCCGGGCGTCCGGTGGCTCGATCCGGCGGGCGGCCTCGGCGGCGAGCCGGATGCGCAGCTGTGGATAGCCGTCCATGCCGACCGAGCGGCAGAACCGGATGACGGTCGCCTCGGATGTCTCCGCTGCGGTGGCGAGGTCGGTGATCGTCCGGCGGGCGGCGTCGGCCGGGTTGGCGACGACCAGCCGGGCGACCCGCTGCTCGGCGGGCGACAGCGACGGCAGTAGTCCGCTGATATGGACGATCAGTCCACCGGACTCGCGACTCGCAGAAATCTTCGGACTCTTCGCCACGGATGAAACTTACTTTCATGAGGCGTGAGCGTCAACCATGACTGCCCGTGTTGGGAAAAGTACCGCCGATCGGGCGGCGCCGTCCGCTCCTACAGTGCCACCACCGGCGCGTCACCACCTCCCCCGGGCGTGCGGGACCACGTGCCGGACGGCGTCCACGGGTCGGCGGGTTAGCGTGGGCGCATGGCGGATCGCAGTGTGCTGGTGACCGGGGGCACGGGCGGACTGGGCGCGGCGGTCACCGCCACGTTCCGGGCGGCGGGCTGGCGGGTGGTCGTACCCGGGCGGGCGGCCCGGGCCGGGTCGGAGCCGGCGGCGGACGGGGTGGTCCGGGTGACCGCGGACCTGACCGATCCCACCGACGTGGCACACGCGGTCGAGGCCGCCACGGGCGATTCGTCGGCGCCGCTGCGCGCCGTGGTGAACCTCGTCGGCGGGTACGCCAGCGGCGGCCTGGTGCACGAGACCCCGATCGAGGAGTTCGAGCGGATGCTGACCCTCAACCTGCGGCCGACCTACCTGGTGACCCAGGCCGCGCTGCCCCACCTGGTGGCGGCCGGTGCCGGCGCGGTGGTCTGCGTCTCCGCGCGCGCGGCGGTGGCTCCGTTCCCGGGCGCGTCCGGCTACGTGACGGCCAAGGCCGCGGTGCTCGCCTTCGCCAACGCGGTCGCCGTGGAGTACCGGGCCCGTGGTGTCCGCTGCAACACCGTACTGCCCAGCGTCATCGACACCCCGGCGAACCGGGCCGCCCAGCCCGACGCCGACCACTCCCGCTGGGTCTCTCCGGCCGAGATCGCGCCGGTGATCCACTTCCTCGCCTCGGCGGAGTCCGCGCCGACCAGCGGCGCCAGCGTCCCGGTCTACGGACGGGCCTGAGCCACCAGCGGCCCGACCGGGCCGCGACCGGCTGGAGGCGCCGTGTCGGAGGCCGGTGGTGAGGACGGCGGAGGTGCGGCGGCGGGCGACCGGTGGGGCCCGTCGGCCGGCGGCAGCCAGCCTGCCAGGTGTTCCTGGATCTGCCGGGTCACCTCCTCGGCCGACCGTCCGGCGTCGACCAGCACGAAGCTCGGGTACTCGGGCAGCGTGCGGTAGGCGGTGTCCGCCGCCGTCAACCAGCCCATCGTCTCGTGGTCCGTGCCGCGCTGCTCGATCCGCCGGTACGCCTCGGCCGGGTCGACGGTGAGCAGGAAGGTCACCTGGGGCGTCGGGAAGATCCGGTAGCCGGCCCGGGCCAGCCGCTCCCAGCGGTGCCCACCGTGCGCCCGGATGCTGGCGTACTGGCAGGCCGAGTAGCGGTCCATCACCGCCGTCCGGCCGGTGATCAGGCAGCTGAGCAGGGCGGCGGCGATGGCGAGCCAGCGCAGCACGGACTCCACGGCGAGCATGCCGTCCCGCCCGACCAGCCGCTGTGCGTCGGGGCGGCCGAGCCGGTGCGCGAGCCGGCCGAGCCAGCGGCGCCCGCTGGCGTTGCGGCGGTAGGCGGCCGGGCTGCCGGCGGCGGTCAGTGCGTCGGCCAGCTTGTGGGCCTGGGTGGTCTTGCCCGATCCGTCGATGCCGATCAGGGCGACGGTGCGCAGTCGGGCCCTGCCGCGTCGCGTCCCCGATGATCTGACCACCCTGCCCAGGCTATCCGACTCACGCTCACCATCAGAGGGATATGTACCATTTGATACCGGTTGGCACCCAACCGCTACCAGGCCAGGTGTGACCGACCGGAATGCCGGGTACGGAGTTCGAATCCAACCGCCTGTCCACCTTCATGACCGACGGGAGAACCAGATGGCAGAGCGCGGGGACGAGACCCTGGTGCACACCCTCAAGAAGGTCGCCGCCGTGCTCAAGCAGTCCGAGATCCCGTTCGCGCTGGGCGGCAGCTTCGCCGTCTACGCCCACGGAGGCCACTCCAGTGAGCACGACGTCGACTTCCTCATCCGTGAGGCCGACGTCGACCGGGCCCTGGAGGCTCTGGTGGCGGCCGGCTTCGATGCCGAGCGCCCACCCGAGGACTGGCTGGTGAAGGTGTACGACGACGGGCGGATGGTCGACCTGATCCACCGGCCGATCGAGACCCCGGTGACCGAGGAGACGTTCGCCGACACGGTCGTCCGGCCGGTGGACGCGATCCACATGCCGGTCCTGTCCGCCACCCAGTTGATGGTGCACAAGCTGCTCAGCTTCTCCCAGCACTACTGCGACTTCGCCCGCGGCCTGCCGCTGGCCCGGTCGCTGCGGGAGCAGATCGACTGGGAACGGGTACGCAAGGAAACGCAGCACTCGCCGTACGCCGAGGCGTTCCTGGTGCTGCTGGACCGGCTGGACGTGGTGCCGGAGACCGGTGCCACGGGAGGAAAGGGGACACCGTGAGCCAGTACGACAGCGGCGCTGGCCCGCCCGACGAGTATGTCGAGGCGGAGATCCACCGATTGCTCGCCGAGGACCCCGCCGTCGCCGAGCAGGGGATCACCGTGGTCCGTCGGGAAAGCACCCTCGTGCTGCAGGGCGAGGTGGAGAGTCCGCACCGACGTGCGGAGATCCTGCGCCGGGTGTCGGAGCGCTTCCCCGACGTGCCGATCATGACCGACATCGGGGTGATCCGCACGCAGGCGCCCACGCAGATCGAGCAACTGCCCTGAGGGAGGTTCCATGGTGATCCGGATCGCCGCCGTGGGCGACGTGCATCTGGACGAGGACGTGGTGGGCCGGTTCCGACCGGCGCTGGAGGAGCTGCCGGACTGCGCGGACGTGCTGCTGCTGGCCGGGGACCTGACGCGGCACGGCACCGAGTCCGAGGCGCGCTGCGTCGCGCGGGAGTTCGGCGGGCTGAACGTGCCGGTGGTGACCGTGCTGGGCAACCACGACCACCAGTGCGACCAGGTGCCGCAGGTGGTCAAGGTGCTGGAGGACGCAGGCATCACCGTGCTGGAGGGCAACGGCGTGGTGCTCGACTGCGCGGGGGGCCGACTCGGCATCGCCGGGGTGAAAGGGTTCGGTGGAGGCTTCGCCGGCCGGTGCGCCAGTGACTTCGGCGAGCCGGAGATGAAGGCGTTCGTCCGGACCACCACCGACAGCGCCGACCGGCTGGCCGAGGCGCTGCGCTCGCTCGACTGCGACATGCTGGTCGCGCTCACCCACTACTCACCGGTGCCGGACACGCTGGCCGGCGAGCCACTGGAGATCTATCCGTTCCTGGGCTCGTACCAGCTGGGGCAGGCGATCGACTCGGCACCGACCGCGCTGGCCCTGCACGGGCACGCGCACGCCGGCAGCGAGCGGGGCACCACCCCCGGCGGAGTACGCGTCCGCAACGTGGCGCACCCGGTGATCAAGCAGGCGTACAGCGTCTTCCACGTCGGCGATCAACTCGACACCGACCAGGTTTCCCCGATCGGCGCCTCGGGTAGTCAGAGGTCATGGAGCTGATTCTCTGGATTCTCGCAGTCGTACTCGTGGTCGCCGGCATTCTCGCGCTGTTCCGCCGGCAGATCCTGTGGGGCATCGTCCTCATCGTGGTCGGGCTGTTGGTCGGCCCGGGTGGTGTCAGCATCTTCAATTGACGCCCGTATCGGGCAGCACTGGGACCCGCCGGGGTCGCAGCGACCGGAGCTCCGTCCTCCCGACAGGAGCACCGGACGCGGCGACCCCGGCGCCGTGCTGTCCGCGGTGGTGACCGCGCCGGCAGCGGAGCGGTGACTGGACCACTGACCAAGCCGGGACCTCCAATCGCCCGACTTCAGCCGCCCTCGCGTGTGCCTTTCCGGCCCCTGTCGAGCTGCCCCAGATATGGGGCACACGGCACAGGCACCGCAGGGCACGACACACGCCCGCACCGCACCGCACAGGCACCGCGAGGCACCGGCATCCGGTCCATATCTGGGGCAGCTCGATAGGACCGCGTGGGCCCGGGTACCGGACCGCGTGGGGATGCCGGCCGGGGCGCGGTTGAGGGATCGCCCGGGCACGGGGCAGGACCGCCAGGGCACGGGTACCACCGCACGTGCGTGAGGTGCGTGGACGAGACCGGGCCGGGGCAGCCTTGGCGTCCGCCAGGCCGGCGTCGGTGCGGCGGTTTGGCCCGGCGGCTTGACGGAAATATCTCGACCATGGAGACATCGCAGGAGGTGCAGCGGACCACCGGGTCGCGGTCCCGCTGGGCGCTGGCTGGCTTCGCCGCGGCGGTCTTCGTCGCAGCCGCGATCGGCGGGCTGGGCGTGCAGGGCACGACCGACGAGTACGCGAGCCTGCGGCAGCCCACCTGGGCGCCGCCCTCCTGGCTGTTCGGCCCGGTCTGGACGGTGCTCTACGCCCTGATCGCGGTGGCCGGCTGGCTGGTCTGGCGGCGGGTCGGTTTCGGGCCGGCCCTCTGGGCCTGGACCGCCCAACTGGTGTTGAACGCGATCTGGACCCCGCTCTTCTTCGGCGCCGGTGAGTACGGGCTCGCCTTCGCCGAGATCGTCGTCATGTGGCTGGCGATCGGGCTCACCGTGGCCCTGTTCGCCCGGGTGTCCCGGGGCGCGGCGGCGCTGCTCCTTCCCTACTGGGCATGGGTCACCTTCGCCGCCGCGCTGAGCCTCTCGATCTGGCGGCTGAACTCCTGACCGGCAGGGCCCGGCGCCGCGCGCGCCGGACCCCTACGGCGACGTCAGCAGCGCGGCACGTTCGGGATGTAGCCGTCGTGCCCGGTGTACACGTACGCGTCGGCGATGAAGCGGCCGGTGCCGATCCGGTCCCAGATTGAGCTGGTGCCGTAGGTGCCGGTGACCGAGGTGCCGCTGGTCTGGCAGTAGATGGTTACGCGGGTGCCGTCGGCGACGGTGCCGACCGAGGCATACCCGGTGCCGGGGCCGGAGCGGACGGTCAGCGGTGTCCCGCTGGTGTCGACCGTGCCCGAGCCGCTGCCGGAGCCGCAGTTGTTGTCGCTCGTGTAGGTCTTCGTGCCCCAGTAGAGGGCGAGCGATCCGTTGAACCGGACCTGGATGTCGTTGCCGTTGAGGCGCTGCTCGTAGTGCAGGTGCGGGCCGGTCGAGCCACCGGTGCTGCCGACCCAGCCGAGCACCTTGCCGTAGCCGACGGTCTGCCCGACGGAGACGTTGAAGCCGTTGAGGTGGGCGTAGTACGTGGTGTAGCCGCCGCCGTGGTCGATCCGGACGTACTTGCCGTAGCTGGTGCCGCCGAGGTCGGTCACCCGGTCGACGGTGCCCGCTGCGCTCGCCACCACCGGGTCGCCGAGGTCGTCGGTGCGGTTGAAGTCCACGGCGTACGCCGGGCTGTGGTCGGACCGGGTCTGCCCGGACCAGGACTGGCCGCACGGGAACGGCACCTTGAACGTCGGCGCGGCCAGCGCCGGGCTCGCCGGTGCCAGGGCACCGCCGACCAGCAGGCCGGTCACCAATAGGCTGATCCACCGCTTACGCATCCAGCTCCTCCTATGTTGAAAACCTTCGATGAGGTGCCCTCAGCCTGACAGATATCGTCAATCTTCGAAAGAGTCGGGGATCTGCACCGGGAGCGTGCCCACGCGGAGACCGTCAGGTTTCCGGATTGTTACTCGTCCGTGTCTGACAGGGGCTGGACCAGGCCCGATGCAAGCGCTTACATGTGGGGACGCCCATCGGACCGGCGCCGGGTCGACGAACAGGACCGCGCCGGCTAGGAAGGAGGACGGCATGGCGGTCTTCACCAGACCACGCCAGGCCTTCGTGATCGCCGGCGTACTCGGGCTGGCGCTCAGCGCCACCGCCTGCGGTACCGGCGACGACAAGAAGAGCAGCAACGCAGGCTCCGCGGAGTGTGCCGCATACGAGAAGTACCAGGACCACGACGGTAAGAAGGTCTCGATCTACGCGTCCATCCGCGACGCCGAGGCCGACCTGCTCCGGCAGTCCTGGAAGCAGTTCGAGGACTGCACCGGCATCGAGATCGATTACGAGGGCAACGCCGAGTTCGAGGCGCAGCTCCCCGTCCGGGTCGACGGCGGCAACGCCCCCGACCTGGCGTTCGTGCCCCAGCCGGGTCTGGTCAAGCGGTTCGCCGACGCCGGCAAGCTGAAGTCCCTCGGCGCCGAAACCAAGGCCCTGGCCGAGCAGAACATGCCGGCCGACTGGCTGAAGTACGGCACCGTGAACGGGACGCTCTACGGCGTGCCGCTCGGCGCGAACGTCAAGTCGTTCGTGTGGTACTCGCCGAAGACGTTCAAGGAGAAGGGCTGGGAGGTCCCGACCACCTGGGACCAGCTCATCGCCCTGAGCGACAAGATCGCCGCCAGCGGCGTGAAGCCGTGGTGCGCCGGCATCGAGTCCGGTGACGCCACCGGTTGGCCGGCCACCGACTGGATCGAGGACGTGCTGCTGCGTACGCAGGGGCCGGAGGTCTACGACCAGTGGACCACCCACGCCATCCCGTTCAACGACCCGAAGGTCGCCGACGCCGTCAACAAGGCCGGCACCATCCTCAAGAACGAGAAGTACATGAACGGCGGCTTCGGCGGTGTGAAGAGCATCGGCACCACCGCCTTCGGTGAGGCTGGCCTGCCGGTCACCACCGGCAAGTGCGCCATGCACCGGCAGGCGTCGTTCTACGCCAACCAGTTCCCCGAGGGCACCAAGGTGGCCGAGGACGGCGACGCGTTCGCCTTCTACTTCCCGGCCATCGACCCGGCCAAGGGCAAGCCGGTGCTGGGTGCTGGCGAGTTCGTCGTCGGCTTCGCCGACCGTCCCGAGGTCCAGGCGGTGCAGACCTACCTGACCTCCGCCGAGTACGTCAACAGCCGCGCGAAGCTCGGCAACTGGGTGACGGCGAACAACAAGCTGGACATCGCCAACGTCGCCAGCCCGATCGACAAGCTCTCCGTCCAGATCCTGCAGGACAAGAGCGGCGTTTTCCGCTTCGACGGATCGGACCTGATGCCGGCCGCGGTCGGCGCGGGCACGTTCTGGAAGGGCATGGTCGAGTGGATCAACGGCAAGGACACCGCGTCGGTGCTCCAGGGCATCGAGAGCAGCTGGAAGTGATCTGAGCGGTGGGCCGGTCCGCGTACGCGGACCGGCCCACCGCGGATCCGGACCTGGGAGGGTCGATGGAGTTCGACTTCGCGGAGGAACAGCCGAAGTTCCTCATGCTGATGTACGGGCTGATCGCTTTCGTCGCGGTGGTGGGCGGTCTGCTCCTGCTCCTCGACGTGGTGCCGGCCTGGTTCACCCGTCGTCGGGAGGCGCAGCTCGTCGCCGCGTCCGCCGGCGGCGCCCCGCTCCCCCGGCGCCCGAAGCAGCGGGAGGGGGTCTTCGCGCTCTTCTTCCTGCTGCCGACGGTGCTGCTGCTCACGGTCGGCCTGGTCATCCCCGCCATCCGCACCACCCTGCTCTCCTTCATGGACGCGGGCAGCAACGACTGGGTGGGGCTGCGCAACTACGGCTGGATGTTCTCCGACGACTCGATCGTCCGGGTCCTGATCAACACCCTGGTCTGGGTGATCCTGGTCCCGCTGGTGGCGACCGCGTTCGGCCTGATCTACGCGGTGCTGGTGGACAAGGCCCGGTTCGAGGCGGTGGCCAAGTCACTGATCTTCCTGCCGATGGCCATCTCCTTCGTCGGTGCGAGCATCATCTGGAAGTTCGTCTACGCGTACCGCGGCGACGGCGACCAGATCGGCCTGCTCAACCAGATCGTGGTCAGCCTCGGCGGCGAGCCGAAGCAGTGGCTGCTCGAGTCGCCGCTGAACACGCTGCTGCTGATCGTCATCATGGTCTGGATCCAGGCCGGCTTCGCCATGGTGGTGCTCTCCGCCGCCATCAAGGCGATCCCGGGCGACATCGTGGAGGCCGCCCGGCTCGACGGGGTCAGCCCGTGGCAGATGTTCTGGCAGATCACCATGCCGAGCATCCGGCCGGCGCTGATCGTGGTGGTGGTGACGCTCACGATCGCCACGCTCAAGGTCTTCGACATCGTCCGGACCGCGACCAACGGCAACTACGACACCAGCGTGATCGCCAGCGAGATGTACAACCAGGCGTTCCGGTACGGCCAGAACGGGCAGGGCTCCGCGCTCGCGGTCTTCCTCTTCATCCTGGTCATCCCGGTCGTTATCTACCAGGTCCGCAACCTCCGTCAGCAGCGGGAGGGCTGAGATGACCACCGCCACGCCCACAGTCGCCGTCGGCACCCAGAAGGCCGATGTCCCCAGGACCACCGCGGGCCGGGTCCGCAAGCGGTTGAACAGCCGCACCGCGACCGTCGTCTCGATCCTCATCGCGGTGCTCTGGACCATCCCGACCTTCGGCCTGTTGATCTCGTCGCTCCGCCCCGAGGACGAGATCAAGACCACCGGTTGGTGGACGGCGTTCTCCAACCCGCAGTTCACCCTGGAGAACTACCAGGAGGTCCTGTTCGGGCGATCGGCGTCGTCCGGGCAACTCGCCAGCTACTTCATCAACTCGCTGGCGATCACCGTCCCGTCGGTGCTCTTCCCGCTCGCCTTCGCGGCCCTAGCCGCGTACGCGCTGGCCTGGATCAAGTTCCGCGGTCGGGACTGGCTCTACATCGCGATCTTCGCGTTGCAGATCGTGCCGCTGCAGATGGCCCTGGTCCCGCTGCTGAAGTTCTTCTCCACCGGGGTCACCCTCGGCGGCGTGACCCTGATGCCGGCCTGGGACCTGGTCGACGAGCAGAAGTTCGCCCAGGTGTGGTTCGCGCACACCTGCTTCGCGCTGCCGTTCGCCGTGTTCCTGCTGCACAACTTCATCTCGCAGCTGCCCGGGGACCTGATGGAGGCGGCCCGGGTCGACGGGGCCACCCACCCGAAGATCTTCCGCACCATCGTGCTGCCGCTGATCACCCCGGCCCTGGCGGCCTTCGGCATCTTCCAGTTCCTCTGGGTCTGGAACGACCTGCTGGTCGCGCTGATCTTCGCCGGTGGCGGCAACGAGACGGCCCCGCTCACCGTCCGGCTGGCCGAGATGGCCGGCACCCGGGGCAGTGAGTGGCAGCGCCTGACGGCCGGCGCGTTCGTGTCGATCGTCGTACCGCTCATCGTGTTCCTGTCCCTGCAGCGCTACTTCGTGCGCGGTCTCCTCGCCGGCAGCGTCAAGGGCTGACCTCCGCGTCCACCGTCGCCCGGCCCCTCGGGCGGCGGTGGACGGGAGGCACCGAGCGGGGGAACCGTGACCAGGATTGATGACGTCGCCCGGCTGGCCGGGGTCTCCACGGCCACCGTCTCGCGGGCCCTGCGCGGGCTGCCGACCGTCTCGGCCGCCACCCGCCACCGGGTGCTCGCCGCCGCCGAGCAGCTCGACTACGCGGTCTCGCCGAGCGCGTCCCGACTGGCCGGCGGCCGGACCGGCACGGTCGCGGTGGTGGTCCCGCGGATCACCCGGTGGTTCTTCAGCACGGTGGTCGAGGCGGTGGAGGAGTACCTCCACCAGTCCGGTTACGACCTGCTGCTGTACAACCTCGGCGGCCGGGAGCAGATCCGGCAGCGGGTGCTGCGTACCGCCAACCTGCACAAGCGGGTGGACGCCATCATGCTGGTCGCCACTCCGTTGGGGCCGGCCGACCTGACCGCCCTGGCCGCCCTGGACCTGCCCGGGGTGACCATCAGCTCCGGGACGGTGGTGCCCAACTGGCCGTGCGTACGCATCGACGACGTGGCCGCCGCCCGTACCGCGACCCGGCACCTGCTCGACCTGGGTCACCGCCGGATCGCGCACATCTCCGGTGACCCCGACGACGAGCTGGCCTACACCACC
The DNA here is from genome assembly GCF_042650685.1 of Micromonospora sp. GCM10011542. NCBI lineage: Bacteria > Bacillati > Actinomycetota > Actinomycetes > Micromonosporales > Micromonosporaceae > Micromonospora > Micromonospora sp. GCM10011542. Next base: position 62,973 of record NZ_JBHSBO010000042.1, on the reverse strand, counting down.
CACCTGGACCGGCGGCGGGGCTACGAGTCGGCGCTGCGGGCCGCCGGGTTGCGACAGGACCCGAGCCTGGACGTCGAGTCGCAGTTCACCATCGCGGGCGGGACCCGCGCCACGGCCGAGCTGCTGGCCCGGGGCGAGCCTCCCACCGCGATCGTGGCGGCCTGCGACGAGATGGCGATGGGCGCGATGACCGCCCTGCGCGACGCCGGGCTGCGGGTACCGCAGGACGTCAGCGTGATCGGCATCGACGACCACGACCTGGCCGGCGTGCTCGGGCTCAGCACCATCGCCCAGCCCGCCGCCGAGCAGGGCCGGCTGGCCGCCCGGATCCTGCTCGACCCGCTCGGGGCCCGCAACCTGGGCCCGATCGTCGGTCAGCGGAGCCCCGCCGACGGGGCCCCGGTGATCCTGCCCACTCGCCTGGTGGTGCGGGACTCGACCGCACCACCCCGGGCACACTGAACTCCAACCATCCGACAACGGCCGGCGGCTGGCGGCGACGCGGCCGACAGCAGCGCCCGGCGTCCACCCACGGCTCGACACGGGAGAAGACCCTGAACACCGACCCCACGCAGCAGCAGCCCACCGGACAGCCGATCACCGGCTGGTGGACCGAGGCCGCCATCTACCAGATCTACCCGCGCTCCTTCGCCGACTCCGACGGCGACGGGATCGGCGACCTGCCAGGCATCACCGCCCGCCTCGACCACCTGGTCGAGCTCGGCGTGGACGCGGTATGGCTCTCCCCGTTCTATCCGTCGCCCCAGGCCGACGCCGGCTACGACGTAGCCGACTACCGCGACGTCGACCCGCTCTTCGGCACGCTCGCGGACGCTGACAAGCTGATCGGCGAGGCCAGGTCCCGCGGCCTGCGGGTGATCGTGGACCTGGTGCCCAACCACACCTCCTCGGCGCACCGCTGGTTCCAGGCGGCGCTGCCCGCCGCGCCCGGCAGCCCGGAGCGGGCCCGCTACGTCTTCCGCGACGGCCGTGGCCCGGGCGGCGACGAGCCGCCGAACGACTGGCAGAGCGTCTTCGGTGGCCCGGCCTGGACCCGCACCGTCGACCCGGACGGGCGACCCGGCCAGTGGTACCTGCACCTGTTCGACACCGGGCAGCCGGACCTGAACTGGGACAACCCGGAGGTGCGGGCGGAGTTCCTGGACGTGCTTCGGTTCTGGCTGGACCGCGGTGTGGACGGCTTCCGGGTCGACGTGGCGCACGGCCTGGTGAAGCAGGCCGACCTGGCCGACTGGCAGGAGCCGCAGGAGATCCTCTCCGGCAACGAGGTGGACAAGCCGCGTCCGCCCATGTGGGACCAGGAGGGCGTGCACGACATCTACCGGGAGTGGCGCCGGGTGTTGGACAGCTACCCCGGTGAGCGGATCCTGGTCGCCGAGGCGTGGGTGGAGCCGGCCGAGCGGCTGGCCCGCTACGTGCGCCCGGACGAGATGCACCAGGCGTTCAACTTCGAGTACCTGCTGGCCGCCTGGACCGCGCCGGCCCAGTACGCGGTGATCACCCGCTCGCTGGAGGCGACCGACTCGGTCGGCGCCCCGACCACCTGGGTGCTGTCCAACCACGACGTGGTCCGGCACGCCTCCCGGCTGGGGCTGGCGGTCGGCGGTGGCCGTCCCAACGGCATCGGCATCGGCGACCCGCAGCCGGACGCCGCGCTCGGCCTGCGCCGGGCCCGGGCGGCCACCCTGCTGATGCTCGCCCTGCCCGGCTCGGCCTACCTCTACCAGGGCGAGGAGCTGGGGCTGCCCGAGCACACCACGCTGCCCGACGAGGCCCGGCAGGACCCGACCTGGGTCCGCAGCGGCCACACCCAGCGCGGCCGGGACGGCTGCCGGGTGCCGATCCCGTGGGAGGCCGACGCCCCGTCGTACGGCTTCGGTCCGACCGACGCGAGCTGGCTGCCCCAGCCGCCGCTCTGGGCCGAGTACGCCCTGGACCGGCAGCGTGACGTGCCCGGGTCGACGTACGAGCTGTACCGCACCGCTCTGCGGCTGCGCCGCGCGCACCAGCTCGGCCGCGGCACGCTGGAGTGGCTGGAGTCCGGCGACGAGGTGCTGACCTTCCGCAACGGGGCGCTGACCGTGCTGACCAACTTCGGCGACGCGCCGGTGCCGGTACCGGCCGGCGCCGAGGTGGTCGCCGCCAGCGCCCCGCTCGGCGAGGACGGCGCCGTCGGAACCGACGTGACGGTCTGGGTACGCGCCTGACAATGGTGTTAGGAGGGGCCCCCTGTACAACGCCAGGCGTTAACAGGGGCCCCTCCTTACAGGCGATCGGCGCGGGTGTGCAGGAGGTCGTGCACGTTGCCGATGTCCGTTGGCGAGGTCCGCGAGGCGAGCCAGTACATGACGCCGGTGGGGATGAAGAAGAGCTGGAAGGCGGCCAGCCCGACAGCCAGGTTCAACGGCGGCGGGAACGCCGCGCGCAGGCCCTGGAAGGCCAGCCCGACCAGCCCGTTGCCGGCCGCCCGACCGACCCCGTTGGCCAGGTTGCCCAGGCTGTAGACCGTCCCCCGGTGCTCCGGCGGGTTGACGTCGGCGATCAGCGCGAACCAGTTCGGCGAATTCGCCGAGGTCAGCGCCAACGCGACGACCGCGGTGAGCAGGCTCAACCCGACCGACGGCTCGGTGACCACGCTGGACAGCACCGCACCGACCACCGCGCCCGTGCCGGCGCCGTCCGGCACGTCGATCGTCACCGGCACGAAGAACAGCACGAGGTAGAACGGCACGGCGGCGAGGATGCCCACCGCCGCGACCAGGGCCCGCCCCCGTGGAGTACGCCGCTGCACCGCGTCGCCGACCAGCCCTCCGACGATGGATAGCACCCCGCCGAGCTGGAACAGGGTGGCGAAGACGCTGCCCACCACGATCGCGGTGGCCTCCGAGTACCCCTGGTCCTCGGCCCGCTCGGCGAAGAGCCTCGGTAGCCAGACCAGCGAGCCGAAGGCCACCTGCGCGGTCAGGCCCTGCAGGATCAGCCAGCGGTTGGTGCGCCGGGCCAGGATCCGCGGCAGGTCGGCCCGGCTGATCCGGTAGTCGTACTCGGCGCCGGCGTCCAACGCACCGGCCAGTTCCGGCTCGCTTTGACCGCGCCGGATGTCGTACGTGAACAGGTACGCCGCGGTGGCGGCCAGCCCGACGCCGGTCAGCACGAGGAACGGCCGCCGCCAGTCGGTGGCCCCGAGCAGCCCACCCACCAGCGTGCCGGCGAGCGTGCCGACGCCCTGGGAGAGCCCCCAGAAACTCATCACCAGCCCTCGGCGGGTCGGCGAGATCAGGTCGGTGACCACGGAGAACCCCACCGAGCCCACCGCGCCCAGGCCCACCGCCGCGACCAGTTGCGCCACCAGGAACGTGGGATAGCTTCCCGCGAACGCGGTGGCGCCGGTGCCGGCGGCCCAGAGCAGGGTGCCCACCATGAGCAGTGGCTTGCGGTCGGTCCGGTCACCCACGTACGCCCAGCCGACCGCGGCCACCGCGCTGACCAGGAAGCTCACCGCGGTGACCAGGCCGAGCAATCCCTCGGGTACGTCGAGCGCGTGGGCGATCGGCCCGTACAGCGGCGGGACCAGGCCGATCGCCACGTTGTCGAGCGAGGCGAGCAGCACGAACACCACGACGCTGTACAGCCGGTGTGCCGCGCCACCACCCCGGACCCGCCCCGGCCCGCCCCTGGTCACGGTCATGCCCGGCAGCCAACCAGACCGGGCCGACGGGGTCGTCACGCGGGTGGGTGCCGCCGGTCAGCTCCCAGCCGCCCCCACCCGTGCCAGGTGCTCCCGGTAGACGACCTGGTAGCTGTCGTCGTACGCCCACTGGCAGGGACCCACCTGCCGGGCCTCGGCGATCTCGCGCTGCTGCAACCGCTTCAGTTCGGCCAGTTCGGCCGCGCCGAAGACGTCCGTCAGCCGCAGCCCGGCGCTGTCCCGCCCGGCCTGCTCGGCGGCGAGGGCCGCTCGCTCGAAGCTGTCGCGGTACCGCTCGGCAGCCTGGGAGAGCGCGAGCGAGCGGCTGTCCGCGCTGGCGAACCCCTTCGCCTCGATGCACCGGGTACGCTCCGCCGCAGCCCGGACCACCCTCGGGTCCCGGTCCACGGCGGCCAGGATCTCGTCCCTCCGGTCGCCCTCCTCCGCGGTCATCGCGCTGGTGTCGACGTGCGGGGCGGGGCCGAACCGTTGCCGGGCGTCCCGCCGGCAGGACGCCAGCCGGGACTGGTAGCTCGTCCGGCGCTCGTCGGTCATCCAGGCGAGCGCCGTCAGGTTGGGATCGACGCGCCGAACGCCCGGTGGCAGGTAGTCGATCAGGGTGGTGAGGCCGTAGCCGTACCGCCGGGCGAACTCCTCCCGGCTCAGGCCGAGCGCTGTCCGGCGGTCCACCGCCCACTGGTCGACGTACGGCTGGAAGGTGAGGCCGCCGTCGGCCATGCAGCGCACGAGCGAGTCGTTGACCTGCCGCCAGTAGTCCAGCACCTCGTCGTAGCCGTCATCGCCCCGATCGAGGGTGAGCGTCAGCTCGCGGGCCACCCCGGCGGCGTCGGCCTGCCGGGTCGGTTCCCGGCCGCAGCCGGCGAGGGCCAGCACCGCGACGACCAGGAGCAGCAGGGGCCTGCGCATAATCCGCACCTCGCTCTCCGCACCGCACGAAGCCACCGGCCGCCGCGACCGCGGTGGTCGCGGCGGCGGGCGGGGCGTCAGTAGCCGACGTTCAGGTACAGGGCGCTCAGCGCACCGGTGGCGGTGAGTTTGCCGCGGAAGTTCGAGTCGTACGGGCTGTCGCCGCGGGTGTCCCGGTAGGTGTACCGGTAGCCGGCCGAGTCGCAGCTGGTGCCGAACGTGCCGACCAGCGACGGGTCGTAGTACAGGACCGCGACGCACGAGCCGTCGCTGTAGGTGTCCCGGATCCGCCCGTAGTAGACGCCGTTGCCCTCGCAGGTCTCGGTCGACTGCGCCTCCTCGATGCCGACCACGCGTCCGCCGATGCTGATCTGCTGTTGCTTGGGCGACTCGACGCACTTGGCCTGCGCCGGAGCCGCCCCGGTGGCGACGGTGAGCAGTGCGCCGACCAGCACGGCGGGCACGGCCAGCGCGGCCGTCCGCCTGATACGCGAGACAGGTTCCACACATCCTCCTCAGGAGAAGCCGGATCCGAAGTCTACTTATGTTTGTCTATGAATCCATCCCACGCGCGCCGCTCCCCCATAACGGAGCCATCACGATCGAACAGATGGATGTCGATTGCATCCATCGGTCAGCGGCGGTTGAGGACCAACCCCCGGGCGGCCGCGTACTGGTCACGGACGGCGGGAACGGGCTCGGCGGCGTACTCCTCGACGCCCTGGAGCGCCCACGCCGGCGGCGCGTCGCCGCCGAGGGCGACCCAGGCGGCCTGGCGGGCCGCACCGTCGGCGACGTACTCCCCCGGCGGCGGCACGACCACCGGGCAGCCGAAGACCTGCGGCGCGATCCGGCGGACCGCGGCCGAGCGTGCCCCGCCGCCGACCAGGATGACCCGGCGGACGGTGGCGCCCTGCGCGGTCAGTGCGTCCAGGCCGTCGGCGAGCGCGCAGAGCATGCCCTCCACGGCGGCCCGCGCCAGGTGCCCGGGGGTGGAGGTGGCCAGGGTCAGGCCGTGCACCGCACCGGTGGCCAGCGGGCGGTTCGGGGTCCGCTCGCCCTCCAGGTACGGCACCAGCACCAGCCCGTCGGCACCGGCCGGCGCGGCCAACGCCAGGTCCGCCAGCTCGTCCAGGCCGACGCCGAGCATGCCCGCCGCGGCGTCCAGCACCCGGGCGGCGTTGAGCGTGCAGACCAGCGGCAGGAAGTGCCCCGCGGCGTCGGCGAAACCGGCGACTGCGCCGCTGTCGTCGGCCGCCGGCACCTCGGCGACGCTGAACACGGTGCCGGAGGTGCCGATGGAGACGACCACGTCACCCGGGCCGGCACCGACGCCCAGCGCGGCGGCGGCGTTGTCCCCGGTGCCGGCGCCGAGCAGCGCGCCACCCGGGCCGCCCAGCACCTCCGGGTGCAGGGTGCCGGCCAGGCCGGCGGGACCGAGCACCTCGGGCAGCAGCAGACGCCGGCCGAAGGCGCGCTCCAGCAGGTCGAAGCGGTAGGCGCCGGTCGCCGGCGACCAGTAGCCGGTGCCGCTGGCATCGCCCCGGTCGGTGCGCAGCCCGGCCAGCCCCGGCGCCCCGGCCAGCCGCCAGGTCAGCCAGTCGTGTGGCAGGCAGACGGCGGCCACCCGCGCCGCCGCCTCCGGCTCGTGCCGGGCGAGCCAGCGCAGTTTGGTGACGGTGAAGCTGGCGACCGGCACGCTGCCGACGGCGTCGGCCCAGAAGCGGCGCCCGACCGCGCCGCCGCCGGCCTCCTCGACCAGGTCGGCGGCGGCGTCGGCGGAGCGCGTGTCGTTCCAGAGCAGGGCCGGCCGGACCACCCGGCCCGCCTCGTCCAGGCACACCATGCCGTGCTGCTGACCGGCGACGGAGACCGCCGCCACGTCGGCCAGCCCACCGGCCTGCTCGACGGCCGCGCCCAGCGCCCGCCACCAGGCCTCCGGGTCGACCTCGGTGCCGTCCGGGTGCGGCGCCCGCCCCTGCCGCAGCAGGGCACCGGTCTCCGCGTCCCGGATCACCACCTTGCAGGACTGCGTGGAGGAGTCCACCCCCGCGACCAACGGCATGGCGGCCGGCCTCAGCGCGCGCCGAGCAGGTGCTCGACGGCGAGCTGGTTGAGCCGGACGAAGCCGAAGCCCCGGGCGGCCACCGTGTCCACGTCGAACTCCTCGAAGGCGGACCGGTCGGCGAGCAGGTCGGCGTACCCCTCGCCCGGGTTCAAGGTCGGGGTGCCCAGCTCGGCGACCTTGCTGGCGGCCAGCGCCTCGGCGACCTCGGGGTCCGCGCGGAACGCCGCGGCCCGCTCCTTGAGCAGCAGGTACGTGGCCATGTTGGCCGCCGCCGAGGCCCACACCCCGTCCATGTCCTCGGTGCGCGAGGGCTTGTAGTCGAAGTGCCGAGGGCCGTCATAGGTCGGCCCGCCGTTCGGGCCGCCGTTCTCCAGCAGGTCGACGAGGGCGAACGCGTTCATCAGGTCGCCGTGGCCGAAGACCAGGTCCTGGTCGTACTTGATGCCGCGCTGGCCGTTGAGGTCGAGGTGGAACAGCTTGCCCTGCCAGAGCGCCTGGGCGATGCCGTGCATGTAGTTGAGCCCGGCCATCTGCTCGTGCCCGACCTCGGGGTTGAGGCCGACCAGCTCCGGGTGGGCGAGCTGGGAGATGAAGGCGAGCGCGTGCCCGACCGTGGGCAGCAGGATGTCGCCGCGCGGCTCGTTGGGCTTGGGCTCCAGCGCGAAGCGCAGGTCGTATCCCTGGTCGATGACGTACTGGGTGAGCAGGTCGACGGCCTCGCGGTAGCGGTCCAGCGCGGCGCGCACGTCCTTGGCGACGTCGTACTCGGAGCCCTCGCGGCCGCCCCACATCACGAAGGTCTTCGCACCCAGCTCGGCGGCCAGGTCGACGTTGCGCAGCACCTTGCGCAGCGCGTACCGGCGCACCTCGCGGTCGTTGCTGGTGAAGCCGCCGTCCTTGAACACCGGGTGGGTGAAGAGGTTGGTGGTGACCATCGGCACGACCAGGCCGGTCTCGTCGAGGGCCTTGCGGAACCGGGCGATGTGCTGGTCGCGGGTGGCCGTGTCGACGCCGAACGGGACCATGTCGTCGTCGTGGAAGGTGACCCCGTACGCGCCCAGCTCGGCGAGCCGGTGCACGGCCTCGACCGGGTCGAGCGCCGGGCGGGTGGCGTCGCCGAACGGGTCGCGGGCCTGCCAACCCACGGTCCAGAGCCCGAAGGAGAACTTGTCGGCGGGGGTGGGACGGGGTGCCATGACGGACCTCCGGGGGTGTCGACCGCTATTTGTTCAGTGATTGAATTATTTGGCGGGCGTGTGGCAGTGTCAAGGGGTGAGCCCCCTTACCGCCCCGGCCGGCGCCGTCCGGCAGGGCAGCCTGCGCGAGCTCAATCTCGCCCTGGTGCTCGGCCGGATCGCCGCCGCCGACCGCCCCCCGTCCCGGGCCGACCTCGCCGCGGCGACCGGCCTCACCCGGGCCACCGTCTCCGCCGTCGTCGAGGACCTGATCGCCGGCCGGCTGGTGACCGAGGCCGAGCCGGCGCCCCGGGCCGGCGCCGGGCGTCCTGCCCGCGGGCTGGTGCTTGCCGGGCACGGCGCGGCCGGGCTCGGGCTGGAGATCAACGTGGACTACCTGGCCGTCTGCGTGGTCGACCTGGCCGGGCGGGTGCGGCACCGCACCGTGCACCGCGCCGACCTGCGCCCGGTCGCTCCCGCCGACGCCCTGGCCCGGCTGGTCGAGCTGGCCGGGCGGGCCCGCGCCGACGCCGCCCGGGAGGACCTGGTCCTGGCCGGGGCCGCGCTCGCCGTGCCGGGGCTGGTCGACGCCGCGGGCGTGGTCCGGCTCGCGCCGAACCTCGGCTGGCGGGAGGTGCCGGTGCCGGCGCTGCTCGCCGGGCACCCGGCCCTGACCGAGCGGATCGACGGCGTACCGGCGCTGGTGGTCGACAACGAGGCCAACCTCGCCGCGCTCGGGGAGCTGCACGCCGGGCCACCCGGCCCGACCAGCTTCCTGCACATCTCCGGGGAGGTCGGCATCGGTGCCGGGATCGTGCTCGACGGGGCGCTGTTCCGGGGCACCCGCGGCTGGAGCGGCGAGATCGGCCACATCCCGGTCCGACCCGAGGGTCGCGAGTGCCGCTGCGGGGGGCGGGGGTGCCTGGAGCAGTACGCCGGCCAGGAGGCGATCCTCGCCGCCGCCGGCCTGGCCGGGGCGGACCTTCCAGCGGACACCGCGACCGCCCGGCTGGCCGAGCTGGCCGGGGCCGGCGATCCGGCCGCGCTCCGGGCCCTGCACGACGCCGGATCCGCGCTCGGCGTCGCGGTCGCCTCCGTGGTGAACCTGCTGGACCTGGACACCGTGGTGCTCGGTGGCGGGTACGCCCGGCTGGCGCCCTGGCTGCGTCCGCCGGTGCTCGCCGAGATCTCCCGCCGGGTGCTCACCGCCGCCTGGTCGCCGGTCACCGTCCGAGCGGCGGCACTCGGCGCGGAGGCCGCCGCGACCGGTGCGGCCGGCTCGGTGGTACGCCGGATCGTCGCCCGGCCCTCCGGCTGGCTGGCCCGCACCGGCTGACCACGCCCCCTGCTCGATGGGCGTCCGCCGGCTCGCCTCGGTACGCTTGCCGGTAGGCAACCATCCCCGGCCGAGGAGTTCAGTACCAGCATGCGCACAGGTCGTCCGGCCCGGGCGCCCGGCGGCGGGTCGTGACCACGACCCAACGGGGCGGCATCGCCGGCCCGGTCAGCGGCGGTGGCCGGGCGTCCCGCCAGCCGACCCGTTCGACCTCCGGCAACGCGCTGCCGGCCGACTCCCGACTGGCCCGCGAGCTGCTCGACGGGCTCGCCGAGGCGGTGCTCACCACCGACCCGGCCGGCACGGTCACCCTGGTCAACGCGATGGCGGCGGAACTGCTCCCGGAACTCGGCGCGGGCACCGACCTGTCCCGGTGCGCGGTGCCGGTGCTGGCCCGCGCGGTCGCCGCCGACGCCGACACCTTCGACGCCGACCACGGCGGCCGGCGGCTGCGCGGCGTCCGGCGCCGACTGGCTGGCCGCCGGTACGCCTGGTACGTCCGGGACGTCACCGAGGAGCACGCCCGCACCGACGCCCTGCTGGCCGAGCGCTCCCGCACCGCGTTCCTCGCCCAGGCCGGGAGTCGGCTCGGGCTGTCGCTGCATTGGGACGAGACGCTGCGGGCCACCACCACCCTCGCCGTGCAATACCTGGCCGACGCCGCCGTGGTGCTGCACCGGCCGCCGCCGGCCGAGCCGTACCCGCTGCGCTGGATCCGGTACGCCGACGACGACCCGGCCCCCGTCACCGGCCTGGCCGGTCCGGAGCTGACCGGCACCGTCCCCGGCCTGGCCGAGGCGTTGGACGGCCACCGCACCGACGCCACTCCGTGGTTGGACGCGACGCTCGCCGACCTGGCCGCCGTGCTGCCGCCGGGCTTCGGCCGGCCGGGCACGGTGCTGGTCAACCGGATGCCCGGTCCCGCCGGCGCGGCCGGAGCACTGCTGCTCGTCCGTCGGGCTGGTCGGGTCGGCTTCGGCGGGCGCGACATCGAGCTGGCCCGCGAGTTCGCCGCCCGGGCCGGCGCGGCGCTGGCCACCGCGGAGCTCTACGGCGAGCAGGTCCACCTGGCCCGGGTCCTGCAGACCAGCCTCCTTCCACCGGAGCTTCCGGCGGTGCCCGGGGTGAGCCTGGTCGGCGGTTACCGAGCCACGGGCGACAGCCTGCGCATCGGTGGCGACTTCTACGAGGTGTTCCCGCACGAGCGCGGCGCCCTGTTCGCCCTGGGCGACGTGTGCGGCAGGGGCGTCGGCGCGGCGGTGCTGACCGGGCGGGTCCGCCAGTCGCTGCAGACCCTGCGGCTGGTCGAGCAGCGCCCGCTGGAGCTGATCCGGCTGCTCAACCGGGCGCTGTTCGACGCGCCCGACGCGGCCCGGCGCGGCCAGTTCACCACCCTGCTGCTCGGCTCCCTGGACCGCGCGCAGACCGGGGTCGACGTCCGGATCGCCGGTGGCGGCCACCCGTCGCCGCTGCTGGTGGCCGCCAGCGGCACGGTGACCCCGGTCCCGGTCGGCGGGATGCCGGTCGGCGCGCTGGCCGCGCCCCGGTTCGCCGAGACCACGGTGCACCTGGCACCCGGCGAGCTGCTGCTCGCGTACACCGACGGGGTGACCGAGGCGCGCGGGGGCCCGCACGCGGCGGAGATGTTCGGCGAGGAGCGGCTGCGCGCCGCGCTCACCGCGGCGGCCGGGCTGCCCCCGGTCGCGCTGGTCGACCGGCTGCTCCGGCTGGTCGACGAGTGGCTGGACGGGCAGGCCCACGACGACATGGCGATGCTGGCCGTGTGCGCGTCGGCGTGAGCGGGCCGCGCCGACCGACATGGGCGGTGCCGGACGCGGCCGCGTTGGCGGACCTCAGGCGGTGCGAGCCACCGATGGGTCGCCCGTCGACCATTCCCGCGTCAGCCCGACGGGCCGCTCGGGACGCGCCTGCCCGGCGTGGGTGGCTGGGTCTGCCGACCCGGCCGAGCCCTGCAGGTGCGCCCGCCCGGACGAGGGCTCCGGGTGCTCCGGCCGGGACGAGGGCTCCGGGTCGTCAGACCCGTCCGGGTCGGTGGGCGCCGACGCGGCCTGTGCCGCCTCCTGCCGGCGGGCGGAGTCGTCGAACTCCCGCATCCCGCTCAGCAGGGCGTCGCGGCCCGCCGCGCTCATCCCGGCCAGGATGGCGGTGAGCTGTGCGTGCCGCTCGGCCCGCAGCTCGGCGATCAACCGCCGGCCGTCGGGGGTGAGGTGCAGGGAGATCTCCCGCCGGTCGAACCGGCCGGGCTCGCGCTCCATGAGCCCGGCGGCCACCAGCCGGTCACAGAGGCGGCTCGCCGAGCTGAGCAGCATGTCCAGTCGGTCCGCGAGCCGGCGCAGGTTGATCCCGTCGTGCCGTTCGACGACCATCACGGCGCGGAGCTGCGCACCGGAGACCCGGCTGGTGGTCCGCTCCCGGGCGGACTCCCACACGGACAGCAGGGCACCGGCCGTCGCGTCCAACGCGGCAGCCATACTCGTTTCGGGGTCCGGCGGACCGTGCAGTTCGGCCATGGTGGCCCGAGACTACTCCGAACCCACTGGTGGTCGAGCTTTGATCAAGGGAGCGGTAATGAGCGAACCGGTCAGTCGGGCACGACGTGCCCTGAACGAGACACCGGCCGATCTGCTCCTGCGGGGAATCGCCGATGTCGTCGCCGAGTCGTACCAGATCACCCACACCGAGCTGTTCCAGGTCGACTACCGGCTCGCGGAGCTGCTGCCGCTCACTGAGGGCGCAGCCATCACCGGTCCTGGCCACCCGGCCTGGCGCTGCTTCGACCACCAGATGCCGGTGGTCGCCGACGGGACTGGCTGGTTCCCGGTGAGCATGCGCGGCGAGCGCCGGGGGGTGCTGGCACTGGCTCCCGTCCCGGACGACCCGACCGTCGTCGCCGAACTGGCCGAGATCGCCACCGCGCTCGCCCACGAGGTGGCCGCCGTCTCCCCCGGCACCGACGTGTACCGCGCCGCCCGGCGCAGCCAGCGGCTCACCCTGGCCGCCGAGATGCAGTGGGACCTGCTGCCCGGACGCAGCCGGGTCCGGCCCTCGTTCAGCCTCGCCGGGCAGTTGGAGCCGGCGTACACGGTGCGCGGGGACAGCTTCGACTGGTCCGACGACGGGGACCGGCTCTGGCTGTCGACCATCAACGGCACCGGTGAGGGCGTCGCCGCGTCGATGCTGACCTCGCTGGCCACCCACGCCCTGCGCAACGCCCGCCGGGCCGGGCTCAGCCTGGCCGACCAGGCCGCCCTCGCCGACCAGGCCGTCTACGACCTGCACCGGGGCGAGCAGCACATCTCCGCGCTGCTGATCGAGCTGGAGCTGCGCACCGGTGCGGTCACCGTGGTCGACGCCGGCTCGCCGCGGCTGGTCCGGCTGCGCGAGGGGGAGGTCGTCGAGCAGCCGCTGGAGGCCCAGTTCCCGCTCGGCATGTTCGAGGCGACCGACTACCACGAGCAGCGGTTCACCCTGGAGCGCGGCGACCGGCTCTTCGTGGTCAGCGACGGGGTGGTCGAGGCCACCGGGCAGGACGTGCGCTACGGCGAGACCGCCCTGGACCGGTTCCTGCGGCGGACCGGCCCGATGGAGCCACTGGACGCGGTCCGGTCACTGATCGGCGACCTGCGTGCGTTCGTGGCCGGTGACCTGGTCGACGACGCGGTGGTGGTCTGCCTGGACTGGACCGGTCCGCAGCCCTGACCGGTCCGGCGCTCAGTACGCGCCGCGCCCGTTGAGCACGGCGCCGAGCGTCTTCCAGAGGATGGTCAGGTCGACGGCGAGCGACCAGTTCTCCACGTAGTAGAGGTCGAGCCGGATGCCGTCCTCCCAGCTCAGGTCGGAGCGGCCGCTGACCTGCCAGAGGCCGGTCATGCCGGGCTTGACGAGCAGCCGGCGGGCCACGTCGCCGTCGTAGCGGGCCACCTCCGACGGCAGGGGCGGGCGCGGCCCCACCAGGCTCATCTGGCCGAGCAGGACGTTGACCAGCTGCGGCAGCTCGTCCAGCGACCACTTGCGCAGCAGCCGCCCCACCCGGGTGACCCGGGGGTCGTCGCGCATCTTGAACATCAGGCCGTCGGTCTCGTTGCGGGCGACCAGCTCCGCCAGCAGCGCGTCCGCGTTGACCACCATGGTGCGGAACTTGAACACCCCGAACTCCTGGCCACCGCGGCCGACGCGGGTCTGCCGGAACAGCACCGCGCCCCGGCTGTCGATCTTTATGGCCAGCGCGAGGAGCGCGATCAGCGGCAGCAGCAGCGCCAGCGCCAGCGACGAGACGGACCGGTCGACGAAACCCTTCACCAGCTTGCGCGCACCGCGGAACTCGGGCGCCTCCACGTGGATCAGCGGCAGCCCGGCCACCGGCCGGGTGTGGATGCGCGGGCCCGCCACGTCGGTCAACGCGGGCGCCACGACCAGGTCCACCCCGGTCCCCTCCAACTGCCAGCCGAGCCGCCGCAGCCGGGCGGCGGTCAGCTCGCCGGAGGCGGTGACCGCGACGGTGTCCGCCCCGATGGCGGTGGCCGCCTCCGGGATGCCGCGGAAGGAGCCCACCACCGGCACGTCGCCGAGCCGCTGCGCCACGGGCGCCAGCAGGGCGTCCGGGATGCACGCCCCGACCACCTGGTAGCCGGCGTACGGCTCGCGGCGCAGCGTGTGCAACAGCTCCAGCACGTGCGCGGTGTCGCCGACCACCAGCACCTTGCGCGACCAGCCGGCGCCCCGCGACCGGGCCCGGTGCAGGCGCTTACGGGCGGCGAACCGGGCCACCTCCAGCCCGAGGGTGCCCACCGCGAAGGAGATGCCGAGGAAGCCCCGGGACACCTCCACGTCGGCGATGTAGCCGGCGATGGCGATGCCGCCCGCCAGCCGCAGACTGGCCGAGCTGACCCGGCGGTACTCGTCCGCGCCGTAACCGATCACCCGGTCGTCGTAGCAACCCAGCGCCTTGAGCGAGACCAGCCAGGCCAGCACCAGACCCGGCGCCACCAGCACGTAGGGGATCTTCGAGCCGCTCGGTTCCTCGTCGCCGAAGCGGGTGACGTAGCCGACGAGCAGGGCCACGGTGAGGATCGCGGTGTCCAGCACCACCAGCACCCGGACGTACGCCCGCTCGTCGGCGCGCGCCAGCAGGCCGGCGGGGCGGCCGTCCGGCCGGGACGACGGACTGGCGGGGGTCAACAGTGTCGCCGCGGTCACCGGCCCTCCCACTTTCGTTCAGGACGGCCCCGGTCGACGGTCGGGCCGGAGGCGGACCGAGGATGCCGGAGCACGTCGACATCCTGCCCCGACAACTATGGTCGCCGATTGCTTCGGACGTATTGCCGTCACTTTCGCCGCTCCGGGGGACCGAGAAAGGGCCCGCCGTACCGGATTGCCGGTACGGCGGGCCCTTTCTCGCCTGTGCCTCGACTCAGCGCGGCGCGGGCGGGCGCAGCGCGATGGCGTTGAGGAAGATGCTGCCGATCTCGCTCGGGTCCTTGGTGACGAAGGTGCCGCCGCCGGTGACCTTGGTGATCGATTCCAGCTCGGCCTTGCTGACCTCCTCGCCGATACCGATCATCACGACCTGGACCGGTCGCTCCGGGTCGGCGATCCGCTTCAGCTCACTGAGCAGCTTCTGCTGGGTGATGCCCTTGTCGTCCTCGTTCTTGCCGTCGGTGAAGAGCACCACCGAGTTGACCCGGCCGGGCTGCCAGTCCTCCTGCACCGCCTGGTACGCGGCCAGCATCGTGTCGTAGAGGCCGGTGTTGCCCTCGGACGGCTTGATGGTGCCGAGTGCGGTCTCGAGCTTGGCCCGCTGGCCGGAGAGCGGCCCGATGGGGACTATCTGCCGGTAGTCCCGGGTGCCGACGAGGTTGGTGGAGAAGGTCCACAGGCCGATCGCCCAGGAGTCGTCGAAGAGGCCGAGGCCGCGGCGGGCCGCGTCGAGGGTGACCTCCTCCCGGTTGCGCTTGTTGGCGCCGGGCACCTCTTCCTTCATCGAACCGGACACGTCGATGACGCAGAGCATCCGGCCGGACTGGGTGGCGATCGACCAGCTGGAGACGACACGCTGTATCGCGGCCGGGTCCAGACCACCCGCGGCGGTTCCGCCGGTCGCCGGCGCGGTCGACGCGCCGGCCGGGCTCGGCGCACCCTGCGGTGCCTTGAAGCCGGAACCCCAGTTGCCGTCCGGTGCGCGCAGCGACTGCGCCGCGAGCCGGTCCCGGAACTTCGCCTGGGTGAGCAGCTCGAAGAGCACCCCGGCCGCCGAGGCCTTGGTCGGCTCGATGCCGGGCAGCACCGCGTACGGGTAGTCCAGCGGCATCGGCGCCGGATCCAGGTAGAGCGCGGCGAGCGGGACCGGTGGCTTCTTGTTGTTGTAGGCGATCACGTCTTCTTCGGACAGCGCCGCGGCGCCGAGCCCGCTCGCGATGGACGTCGGGTCCTTCGCGGTCGGGAAGCGGGCCAGCAGGTCGTTGCGGAGCGAGGAGCGCCCGGTGGCCAGCGCCCGCAGCGCCCCGACCGTGTTGCGCTGCGCGTCCCCGCCGGCACCGTTGGCGGCGGCGGTCAGCGAGAGCAGACCGGACAGCCCGGCCGCGTCCCGGGTCGGCTCGACGATCCCGGTGGTGAGCGGCTTGCTGCTGGTGACCTGCTTGAGCAGATCGACCCACCTGAGCTTCGCCTCGGGCCAGCCCAGCCGGGTGGCCACCGGCTCGGGCATCGCGACGACCACCGGGCTGCTCGCGATCGACGCGCCGTTGGTCGGGGCGAACGCGGTGGCGTCCTTCTTCAGCCGCAGCAGCCAGGTCGAGGAGTCCGGCACCCAGACGTCCGGGGTGACCGCGGTGCCGTTGGCCTGGCCGACCCCGGCCAGGACGGCGCCGTGCTTGGCGGCCACCACGGCGGCGACGTCCACCGGGTCGGACGCGGAGACATCCACCTTGATGCACGTGCCGCCGACCGCCGCGCCGTCGCGCACCCACTGGGACGCCGCGGCGTCCACCGCCGGGGCGAGCTCGGAGGCGACCGCGACGGAGAGCCGGATCTCGCCCGAACAGGAGGGCTGGACCAGCTGTCGGTAGCCGAACCAGACGCCGGTCGTGACGACGAGAACCGTCGCCGTTCCGGCGGCGGCTGCTAGATGAAGCTTCGTACGCATGCGATGGCGGCCTGCTGACACGGTGACCATCTTGCGGATCTGGCGGGGTACATGCCACAACCGTTCGGACTAAAGTTACGCAGGAGAAACAGTTGATCGCCGTTTAGCGACGGTGCGTGACGACGCCGCCTCGGCGTGTTGCAGATCGGGCGGTACCGACGCGTCGGGCCCGACGAGGGGTCCGGGTCGTGGGCGTCAGGGCAGCACGCACGTCGGGCTCGGCACCGGCACCGGCTCGCCGACCGCCGCCGGCACGCCGGTGGTGGGGTCGACGCGCAGCACGCGCACCATGTCGGCCCGCTCGTCGGCCACGTAGAGGTGCTCCCCCAGCAGGACGAAGTGCCGCGGCCACCCGCCGCCGGTGTCCACCTCGGCGATCAGCTCCGGCAGCTCGCCGCCGAGTGCGAAGACGGCGATCGTGCCCACGCCCCGGTTGGCCAGGTAGAGGAACCGGCCGTCGGGGGCGACCGCGATCTCCGACGGCTGGACGTGCCCGGCCCGCTCGCTGGCGTCGACCCGACCGCGCTGGTGCAGCGCGCCGTCGTCGGTCAGCTGGTAGGCGGTGACCGAGCCGTCCAGCTCACCGGCGAGGTAGCAGCGCCGCCCGTCGGGGTGCCGGGCCAGGTGGCGGGGGCCCGTGCCGGGCGCGGTGCGTACCCGTGGCGCGCGGGGCACCAGCCGGCCGGTGGCGCCGTCCAGGTCGTACCGGTAGACCGAGTCGGTGCCCAGGTCCACCGCGAGCAGCGGCCCCCGGCCCGGCGCCGGCGACACCATGTGGGTGTGTGCCCGCTCCTGACGCTCCGGGTCCGGGCCGTGCCCCTCGTGCACCACCAGGTCGGTGCGCTCACCGGGCACGCCCTGCGGGTCGAGCGGGAAGACCGCGACGCTGCCGCCGCCGTAGTTGGCCGCGACCAGGTGCCCGCCGTCCGGCAGCACCGCCAGGTGGCACGGTTCGGCGCCCCCGGTCGAGCGGGTGCCGAGCGGGTCGAGCGCGCCGTCCGGCCCGACCAGCCAGGCGCTGATCTGCCCCTCGGGCAGCTCGTTGACCGCGTAGAGGACCGGGCGGGTGGGGTGCCGGGCCAGGAACGAGGGGGACGGGGTGACCGCCACCGTGCCGAGCGGGGTCAGCTCGCCCGAGATCGGGTCGCGTCGCGCGGCCACGATGCCGGTACCCCGACCACCGCTCTCCGCCGTGTAACCCCCGATGTGGACGACCTCGACCTGACCGTTCACCATGCCCGCCCTCCGCCGGTTCCTGCGTCGATCCAACCAGAGGCTGCCCCGCACGCCGGCGGCTTAACCCCGATCGACCCCGCCGGCCGCCCCCGGGCGGCTCGGGCCGCCCCACTGCCGGCGGCTCAGGCCGCCGGCACCGGCTCGCCCCGCTGGCGGGCCACGTGCTCGACCAGCGAGATCAACACCAGCTTGCCGGACTGCCGGTCCCGGGCGTCGCACAGCACCATCGGCACGTCGGGGTCGAGGTCGAGGGCCCGGCGCACGGTGTCCAGGCTGAACCGGCGGGAGTCGTCGAAGCAGTTCACCGCGACCACGAACGGGATCCCCCGTTGCTCGAAGTAGTCGATCGACGGGAAGGAGTCGGCCAGCCGCCGGGTGTCGGCGAGCACCACCGCGCCGAGCGCGCCGAAGGCCAACTCGTCCCAGAGGAACCAGAACCGGTCCTGCCCCGGCGTGCCGAACAGGTAGACCAGGAGGTCCTCGTTGATGGTGATCCGGCCGAAGTCCATCGCCACCGTGGTGGTCGACTTCCCCTCCACCCCGGAGACGTCATCGGTGTCGATCCCGGCGTCGGTCAGCACCTCCTCGGTCTGCAACGGCCGGACCTCACTGAGCGCGCTCACCAGCGTCGTCTTGCCGGCACCAAAACCCCCGGCGATGAGGATCTTCAGTGCCAGCGGGATCCGGTGGCCGGATCCCCCATGGTCATAGCGCCCGGAGTCCACTGACCACCGCCTTGAGGATGTCGTCGTCGGGAAGGTTGCGGGCGGCCGAGGGGCCGTGCACCTCGACCAGGCCCTCGGCGAGCAGGTCGCCGAGCAGCACCCGGACCACGCCGACCGCGAGGTCCAACCCGGCCGCGAGCTCGGCAACCGGCACCGGCCGGCGGGCCAGGGCGACCAGGCGCCGGTGCTCCGGCTGCAGCCGCACCGCCGGGTCGACGTCCGGCCGGGCCAGCACGTACGCGATCAGGTCGAAGTTGCCGACGGCGGAGCGTACCCGGCCTCCGGTGAGGGCGTACGGACGCACCACCGGGCCGGCTTCCCCGTCCAACCACTCGGGCTGCGGACCCGGCGGCTCAGTCCACATCGCCGGCATCCGCCAACGAGCGGGCCGGCACGCTGAGACTCTCCCCCACCCGGATGACCAGCATCGCCATCTCGTAGGCGACCAGGCCGATGTCCGCGTCGGCGTCGCTCACCACGGCCAGGCAGGCGCCCTTTCCGGCGGCGGTGACGAAGAGGTACGCCGACTCCATCTCCACCACGGTCTGCCGGACCGGGCCGCCGTCGACGTGCCGGCTCGCGCCCCGGGCCAGGCTGGAGAAGCCGGAGGCGAGCGCGCAGAGGTGCTCGGCGTCGGAGCGATCCAGGTCGGCCGAGGAGCCGAGCAGCAGCCCGTCGGCCGAGAGCACCACCGCCTCACGGGCGGCCGGTACGCGTTCCACCAACTCGTCGAGCAGCCAGTCGAGGCCGGCGCTCCGCGTCGTCGATTGCCGCACTAGGCGTCCCTCTCAGTAGCGGTCAGGGGTTCCGGAGTCGCCGCCGGTTCGGGCGGCGCGGGCGCCGGGTCGGCGCCGTTGGCCCCGTCGGGGCCGGAGTCGCGGCGAACGGTGGCGCCGTCGGGGGCGATGGCGCCGGTGGGAATGCGGACGGTGTCGCCGTCGGGGGTGGGGGCGACGACGGTGGCGCGGCCGCGGGCGGTGCCGGCCTGCAGCGCGGACATGACCCGCCGTACCTCCTCGGGCGAGCGGGGGTCCGGGCCGTCGACGACCGCCGGCCGGGGCCGGACGACCGGCGTACGCCGACGGACCCGGCGCGGCAGGCCGTCCAGCTCGTCCGACGTCGGGTCGGCCGGTACGGCCGTCGACTGCGCCGCACCGTCGAACGGTGACGCGGCGGTCGAAGGCGCCGCCGGTACGCCGTCGGTCGCGTGTGCCGCCGCCGGCCGGGAGCGGCCGGTGCGGGGGCGGGGCACGGTGCCGCGGGTCCTGGTCCGGGCCAGCCGCCGGTCGGCGCCGCCCGGGGCGGGGTCGGGGCCGAGCGGCGGCTCGGCGGTGACCAGCTCGGCGGGGATCAGCACCACGGCGCTCACGCCGCCGGCCTCGGACGGGCGCAGGGTCACCCGCACCCCGTGCCGGGCGGCCAGCCGGGCCACCACGAACAGGCCGAGCCGGGCGCTCTGCGCCGGGTCGAACTCGGGCGAGCTGGCCAGTCGGAGGTTCGCCGCCTCCAGCGCCGCGGCGGACATCCCCAGCCCCCGGTCGGTGATCTCCAGGGCGTAGCCGTTGGCCACGGGCTCGCCGGTGACCACCACGCGCGTGTCCGGCGGGGAGAAGGCGGTGGCGTTCTCGACCAGCTCGGCGAGCAGGTGGATGACGTCACCGACGGCTCGGCCCAGCACGCCGGCGGGCTGCACCGAGGCGATGTCCACCCGGTCGTACGCCTCGACCTCGGAGCTCGCGCCCCGGACCAGGTCGAGCATGGCGACCGGGTTGCGCCAACCCCGGCCGGGAGCGGAGCCGGCGAGGATGACCAGGTCCTCGGCGTGCCGGCGCAGCCGGGTGGCGAGGTGATCCACCCGGAACAGCTCGGCCAGCTCGTCGGGATCCTCGGTGTGCCGTTCCATCCGGTCCAGCAGCGCGAGCTGCCGGTGCACCAGGCTCTGGCTGCGCCGGGCGATGTTGAGGAAGACCTCGTTGAGCCCCCGGCGCAGGGTGACCTCGTCGACGGCCGACTGGACCGCGGTGCGCTGCACCTGGGTGAAGGCCCGCCCGACCTCGCCGATCTCGTCGTTGCCGTACTCCAGCGGTGGCGCCTCCCGGTCGACATCGACCTGCTCGCCCCGGCGCAACCGGGTGACCACCTCGGGCAGCCGGCGCTCGGCCAGCTCCAGTGCCGCGGTGCGAACGCCGCTGAGCCGGCGGGCCAGGGTGCGGCCCACCCGCACCGCCACCAGCACCGAGACCACCACCGCGACCAGCCCCAGCACGCCGGCGGCGGCCAGCCGGACGAGGATCCGCACCGCCATCGGCACCGAGCGGTCGGTGAGCCCGTCGGCCTCGGCCAGCTCGAAGTCGCGCAGCTGCTGCTGCACCGCGTCGTGACTGGCCTGCCACGCGGTCGCGTCCACCGGGGGCCGGCCGGACCGGTCGGCGGCCACGAGCGTGTCCTGCATGGCGCGCAGCCGCGTGAACGCGGCGCCCTCGGTCAGTCGCTGGTACGCGGCGCGGTCGGCGTCGGGCAGGTCGGCCACCGCGCTCTCGGTCAGCCAGCGCTGGTTGGCGATGGCCTGCACCAACTGGGCGTGCTCGCCGTCGGCGAACCGGCCGGCGGTCAGCGCCCCGGCCAGCAGCGCGTCGGTCTGCCCGAGCAGCTCCCGGGAGCGGCCCAGCGCGGTCAGCGCCAACGCCTGCCGGTTCAGATCGGGCTCGGGCAGGTTCGCCATGCCGGCGAACGCCTGGAAGGCGGAGGAGATCATCCCGCTGTAGAGCCCGATGGCGCCGGCCCGGTCCACCCGGCGCCCGTCGATGAACCCGCGGCCCGTCGGCAGCGCCTCCAGGGCGGTCACGAGTTGGTCGACCCGGGCGTCGAGCAGGTCGTCGGTGGCGTCACGCAGCTTCTCGCCGCCGACCCGCCGGCGCAGTTCCGCGACCGCCCGGTCGGTGCGCTGCCGCTGCTCGGCCAGCGCCGGCAGCGCCGCGGTGCCCGCGAGCTGGACCACCGAGAGCCGGCGCTCCCGTTGCAGCTCCACGACCACGGTCTCGCCCGGGCGGCCCAGGTCGTACAGCAGGGTCCGGGACGAGAGCAGGTCGAGGGCCGGCCCGAAGGTCAGCGTGGTGGCGAAGATCCAGAGCGCGAGCAGCGCGGTGACCGGCGCGACCACCAGCGCGGTCAGCTTCGAGCGGATCGGCCAGTCGCGGGTTCTCATCAGACCTCGCCCGGTGCAGGGGTGGCAGGAGGGGCTCCGGCACCGCCGGGCAACGCTCCGGCCGGGCTGCGCCCGGGTGTGACGCCGGGCACCGGCACGGGCGCCTTGGGCAGGATACGTAATCACCGGCCGATGCACTACCGCCCGTTGCGCCGATGGCGACGCTCCGATGCGGCGCGCCGGTACGGCGGGTTCGTTTGGGAAAGTCGCCCGAATCGGGATTGGCGAACAGTGCGCCGAGGGAATACGGGTAACGAAGGAGGAGCCCATGTCGCCCACGCAGATAATCGTCATCGTGCTCGTCGTGCTGGTCATCGCGGCACTGGCCGTGGTCGCCCGGACGTTCGCCCGCCGCCGCGGGCTGCGCAACCGGTTCGGGCCGGAGTACGACCGGGTGGTCGCCGAGCAGGACAACCGGGCCGCCGCCGAACGCGAGCTGCGCGACCGGGAACGCCGGCACGCCGAGCTCACGCTCACCCCGCTCAGCCCGGACTCCCGGGCCCGCTACGCCGCCGCCTGGGAAGAGCTCCAGGTCCGCTTCATCGACGCACCGGGCGACACCGTGGGTGACGCCGACGAACTGGTCACCCGGCTCATCGAGGAACGGGGCTACCCGACGGGGGACTTCTCCGACCAGATCGCCCACCTGTCCGTCGAGCACGCCCGCACGCTCACCCAGTACCGGGACGCACACGAGATCCACCTGCGCAACTCCCGGGGTGAGGCGAGCACCGAGGAGCTGCGCCAGGCGGTCGTGCACTATCGGGCGCTCTTCGCCGACCTGCTCGGCGAGGAGCCGGTCGGCCAGCGCCCGCCGGAGCAGCGCCACCCGGACACCCCGCACGACGCCACGAGCCGCTGAGGAGGCCACCGATGCGCCAGGAAGAGCAGCAGGTGAGCAACGACCACCCCGAGGCCGTCCGATCCACTCCGGTTCCGGTGCCGCCGACCGGCGACCGGGCCGACGTACCCGAGGACGCGCTGGACGACCGGGGCACCTTCGACGACCCGGCCGTCGCCGACGGCACCGATCGGCGACGCCGGTCGGACGACCGGTCCACCGACGGCACCGGGGAGGGCGGGTTCCACGAGCCGGGGCCGCTGCCGACCGTGTTCGGCGCCACCACGGTGGCCGACGCAGTGGCCGCCTCCGCGCTGGCCAGCCCGCGCCCCGAGGACCAGCCCGATCCCCGGGCCGAACGGACCGCCCGCCCGGGTGACGGCGCGGAGGGCGGCGAGCCGGAGGGGCTGCGCGCCGACCCGACCGCCGAACTGCACCGCCGGGACGGGAACCGGACCGTCCGGGGCGGCGGTGATCGGGACGCGGTCGCCGCCGGCGCGGCCGGTTATGGCAGCGCCACCCCGGAGATGGTCGATCCGGACGCGGTGTCACCGGACGCCGACCCCGCGCGCTCCGGCGCGGTCGCGCCCTCGCTGGAGTCGGCCGGCACCGCTCGGCCCGCCGGAGCGACCGTCGCGGCCGAGCCGGCCACCCTCCTGGACGTGGACGCCGCACAACGGTTCCGGGACCGCTGGCGGGACGTGCAGTTGCGCTTCGTGGACGATCCGCGGGCCGCGGCCGGCGAGGCCCAGTCGCTGGTCGAAGAGGCCATCCAGGCGCTGGCCTCGGCGTTGGCCGCGCAGAAGAACACGCTGGGCGGCTGGCAGGACGCCGGCTCGGCGGACACCGAGGAACTCCGGATGGCGGTGCGCCGCTACCGCGACTTCCTGGACCGCGTGCTGGGCCGCTGACCCCGACCACCCCGGGCGCCCCGACCGAACCCGGTCGGGGCGCCCTCGCGTGTCAGGGGACGAGACCACCCGGGCCGGTGGGAAAACGGCGGGAGCGACAGCGAGGCATGAACCCCCGCGTCTCGGGTAATAGGGCGCGCGCATCCGACACGGGCGGACGGGACGAGGGGTGACGGGGATGGACGACGGCGGCAGTCTTCGGCTCAACATGAACGGCCTGGACTACCTCATCCTGGCCCTGTACTTCATCACCGTGCTGGGGGTCGGCTTCGCCGCCCGCCGGGCGATCCGGACCAGTGTCGACTTCTTCCTCTCCGGCCGTTCCCTGCCGGCCTGGGTCACGGGTCTGGCCTTCGTCTCGGCGAACCTGGGCGCGTTGGAGATCATCGGGATGGCCGCGAACGGCGCCCAGTACGGCGTGATGACGGTCCACTACTACTGGATCGGCGCGGTCCCAGCCATGGTCTTCCTGGGCATCGTGATGATGCCCTTCTACTACGGCTCGAAGGTCCGCAGCGTGCCCGAGTACCTGCGGCTGCGGTTCAACCGCCCCACGCACCTGCTGAACGCCATCAGCTTCGCCCTGGCCCAGGTGCTCATCGCCGGGGTGAACCTCTACGCGCTGGCCCTGGTCATGCAGGCACTGCTCGGCTGGCCGCTCTGGACCGCGGTCGTGGTCGGCGCCGCGATCGTGCTCGCGTACATCACCATCGGCGGCCTCTCCGGGGCGATCTACAACGAGGTGCTCCAGTTCTTCGTCATCCTGGCCGGCCTCATCCCGGTCACGGTGATCGGCCTGGTCAAGGTGGGCGGCGTGTCCGGGCTGATGGACGCGGTGCGGGACTCGAAGCTCGGCGAGGCCGGCCTGCACGCCTGGCAGGACACCGGCGGCACCGACAATCCGCTCGGCGCGCAGTGGATCGGCATCGTCTTCGGCTTGGGCTTCGTGCTCTCCTTCGGCTACTGGACGACCAACTTCGCCGAGGTGCAGCGGGCCCTGTCGGCCAAGAACATGAGCGCCGCCCGGCGTACGCCGATCATCGCCGCGTACCCGAAGCTGGTCATCCCGCTGGTCACCATCATTCCCGGCCTGGTCGCGCTGGTCACCGTGCAGGGGCTCGGCGCGGAGAAGGGCGACCTGCAGTACAACAACGCGATCCCGCTGCTGATGCGTGACCTACTGCCCAACGGCGTGCTCGGGGTGGCGGTCACCGGTCTGCTCGCCTCGTTCATGGCCGGTATGGCCGCCAACGTGAGCGGCTTCAACACCGTCTTCACGTACGACATCTGGCAGGCGTACATCCGGCCCAACCGGTCGGACGAGCACTACCTGAGGGTCGGCCGGTACGCGACCATCGGCGCCGTGGTGGTCGGCATCGGCACCGCGTTCATCGCGGCCGGTTTCAGCAACATCATGAACTACATCCAGGCGCTCTTCTCGCTGTTCAACGCGCCGCTGTTCGCCACCTTCATCATCGGCATGTTCTGGAAGCGGATGAGCGCGCTGGCCGGCTTCTGGTCGCTGCTGCTGGGCACCCTGGCCTCGCTGGTCACCTACCTGCTCTACCGGGGCGGAGTGGTCCACTTCAACTCCGACCTGGAGGAGAGCTTCTGGGGCGCCGGCATCGCGTTCGTGACGGTGGCGGTGGCCGCCGCCATCATCACCCCGCTCACCGCGTCCAAGCGCGACGACGAGTTGCGCGGCCTGGTCTACGGCATGGGCGGGGTCGACCTGAAGGGCGACGTGCTGGCCGGGGACCAGGCCTGGTACCGCTCCCCCGTGCTGCTCGGCCTGATCGCGGTGGCGCTGGCCGCCCTGTTCTACATCCCGGTCTTCTAGGAAAGGGTGGTTCGGCAGATGGACGACCACAAGCAGCCGGCACAGGACCCGCTGATCAGCGAGACCGAGGCCGAACAGCGGCGCTCGGCCGCCGCGCGCCTGTTCGACATCCGTCGGGTGATCGGTGCCCTGTTCGTCGCGTACGGGATCATCGTGACGTTGATCGGCGTGTTCGACAGCCGGGCCGAGATCGACAAGGCCGAGGGCGTGCGGATCAACCTCTGGGCGGGGCTGGCGATGCTCGCCTTCGGCCTGCTGATGCTGCTCTGGCAGTGGCTGCGCCCGGCGGAGCCGCCGGCGCCCAACAAGACCGAGCCCGCGCACTGACCCGACCCGGGGCGCCGCCCGGGTTGGTGCGGATGCGGCGCATGGGCACGGTTCGACGGGGTACGCCACGGGGATCACGCAACGCGCCGGACACAGGAGGCAGCACCATGACCGATCGTGACCGCCAAGCGCCGCTCGAGGAGAGCCCGGAGGTGGCCTCCGCGGTGGACGACGACAGCACCGTGCCGCAGCTGCGCACCGGCGGCGGCCCCGACCGCGACACCCCGACGTTCGCCGAGCCCGACGGCGCGGTGCCCGACACCGGGTCACCGGACATCCTCGGCGATCCGTACGCGGCGGGCACCGGGGCGACCGGGACGGGCACCGGCGCCGGCGGTGACAACATCCGCACCGGGGCGGAGCAGCCGTGGGAGCCGGAGGACCTG
The DNA here is from genome assembly GCF_042650685.1 of Micromonospora sp. GCM10011542. Lineage (NCBI taxonomy): Bacteria > Bacillati > Actinomycetota > Actinomycetes > Micromonosporales > Micromonosporaceae > Micromonospora > Micromonospora sp. GCM10011542. The sequence continues at coordinate 37,125 of NZ_JBHSBO010000042.1, read as the reverse complement.
GTGATGGCGCGGGGGCAGGACCTCACGCCGGAGAACCTGGAGAGGGCCCGCCGGGACCTGGCCGAGATGGGACAGGCGGCGATCGAGCGCACCGTGCCGTGACCCGGGGGTGCGCCCCGCGTACGAAGGGTCCCCGGTCCGACCGTGGGACGGTCGAACCGGGGACTCGGCGAACCTGCCGCCGGAGTGCCTCACCCACTGCCGGCGGCGGGTGGGTGTCAGCGCGTCCCGCTCACAGCGCCGGGTACGCGTTGCGCATGAGTTCCTGGAACTGCGCGGAGAACCACCGCGGCGCTCTTGAGCATGTCGGCGGTCGGCCCGAAGTTGCTGTCCCAGCCGATCCAGCCGTGGTGCGCGGCGTCGATGTAGTTGTAGACGTTGCCGATCGGCCCGAGCTTGCTCAGCGCGTAGCCGACGCCGTTGACGTACGCGCCGTTGGCCTTGACCGTGTCACACATCGCCGTGCCGCCGGGCTGGCCGGAGGTGTTGGTCACCAGGTTCGGCAGTGAGTCGATCTCGATGATGTTGGTGATTCGCAGGTTGCGGTACTTCGGGTCGGCCTGGATCGCGGCGATGGCGTCGATGTACCCGGTCTTGTACCGGGGCAGGTCGTTCGGGCCCAGCTCACCGTTCGAGGCGAGTGCGGCACAGTCCCGGCCCGGCAGGTTGTAGATCACGAACTGGATGTACCCGGCGCCCTGGCGCAGCGCCTCGTCCAGGTGGTCACGTACCCCGAAGGCGCCGTTCGAGCTGCTTCCGGTGGTGCCGTCGATGGCGGCGATCCGGTCCAGCCACACGGCGGTCGGGTTGCTGGAGACCCGGCTGCCGCCCGGCTCGGCGTCCGCCTTGGCCTTCCACTCCGGGTTCACGTACCCCTTCACCCCGGCGTACGGGTTGTCGACCTTGCTCCCGGGGGCGGCGGAGTGGTCGGCGGGGGCGTCGTGGGCGGCGGGGTGGTCGGGCCGCCGCCGTTGCAGGGCGCGCCGTTGAGCGTGAACGAGGTGGGCTTCGGGTTGCTGCCGCTCCACGCGCCGTTGAACCCGATGCTGGTCGACGCGCCGGTGCCGAGGCCGCCGTTGTACGACAGGCTGCGCGCGGTGACCTGACCGCCGGACTGGGTGAACTCGGCCGACCAGCCCTGCTGCACCCGCTGGCCCGCGTCGGGGAAGGTCCAACCGAGCGTCCAGCCGTTGATCGGATCGCCGAGGTTCCTGATGGTGATGCTCGCGGTGAAGCCACCGGGCCAGTCGTTCGTCGAGTAGGCGACGTCGCACTGCGTCGCGGCCTGCGCTGCGGTGACGGGGATGGTCACCAAGCCGCCGGCGACCAGGGCACCCGCGCCGGCGAGCGCGAGGGCCCGGCGTTGGCCGGACAGCCTTCTCCATACGTTCATGCCACTGATCTCCTTGGGCGGGACCGGGCCCGGCGTACGGGCCGGCGGGGCGGCCCGATCGGCGTCCTGCGCGGACAGCCGCCGGTGCCGACGGATTCTTCGGGGTGCCCGACCCGGACGGGCGGTGGTGGTGAGCGGCCGGCGCGCGGCCGGTCGGCGGCGGGATGTCGTCCGGCGGACCGGATGCCCTCGACTCCTGCCTGCGCGGTGTGGCTCCGGAACCGCGTGCGTCGATTCTCGCATGGGAGCGCTTCCATCGCAATGCCTCGATGCATGCTGCCCGGACGTCCCAGCTCTGCCCGAGTCGGACGATACCGCCGAGTGAGCCCCGGGCGGCGCGAGCGGACATGCGACGGCCGGTACGGGATGACCGCTGTCGGCTGGCGCGGGCGGCCCGCAACGGCGTGGGTCGCACGGAACGCCGTGGGATGCGCGAGACGCACCGGACGGCCCGGAAAGCCATTTAGCACTCCTAAGCCGCTTACTCTCAGTAAAGGGCAGAACGTGAATGTTTCCCTTCATAGGTCGCGAAACGGTCTAACGTCGGTCGTAGCTCGGTTGTCGCCGGGCTCAGGACAACAGGGATGGAGTGACGCAGGTCATGGCTAAGAAGATGCTCGGGAAGGTCGTCGCGGGCGCCGCGCTCGGCGGCGCCTCGCTCCTGGTGTTCTCGCCGGGGATCGCGTTCGCCGACGGGCACAACGACCACGGCAAGGACCACCGCGACGGCAAGGTCTACGCCAAGCCGCACATCGTGAAGGCCGGCGACGAGGTCAAGCTCCTCGAGGTCTGCCCGGACCGCCAGGAGCACGCGTACGTGTGGTCCAAGGTCACCGGCAAGGTCAAGCTCAAGCCGGTCCGCGACGACCGGGGCGAGGACCGCCACGATTGGCGCGACGACGAGGGCAAGGACGACAAGGACAAGGGCAAGGACGAGCACGGCAAGGACGACAAGGGCAAGGACCACAACGGCAAGGACGAGCACGGCAAGGACGACAAGGACAAGGACAAGGGCAAGGACGAGCACGGCAAGGACGACAAGGGCAAGGACGACAACGGCAAGGACCACAACGGCAAGGACGAGAACGGCAAGGACGACAAGGACAAGGGCAAGGACGACAACGGCAAGGACGACAACAACGGCCAGCCGGGCGGCTACGGCGGCGGCGCTGCCGCGGACTCCTACGGCGACGAGGACAGCAAGGACTGGAAGGGCGACGAGCACGGCCAGGACGGCCGCGACGAGGACAAGAAGGACTGGGAGTCCAAGGACGACCACGGTAAGAAGGACGACGACCGCAAGGACGACCACGGCAAGAAGGACTGGGAGTCCAAGGACGACGACCGCAAGGACGACCACGGCAAGAAGGACGACGACCGCAACGGCCGTGACGAGTACGGCTCGGACAAGGACTGGGACTCCAAGGACCGTAACGACTACGGCAAGGACGACCGGGACTACGACGAGCGCGGCGACTACGGCAACGACGACCGTGGCGGCTACGGCAAGGACGACCGCGACGAGTACGGCTCGGACAAGGACTGGGACTCCAAGGACCGTGACGACTACGGCAAGGACGACCGGGACGACAAGGGTGGCCGTGACGAGGACCGCTGGGAGCACAAGCGGGACTTCGTCTACTACGGCGAGGCCAAGGTGGACAAGGACGCCCGCCCGGGTCGCTACGAGCTCAAGGGCTCCTGCGGCGAGGGTGAGCTGGTCGTGCTGCCGCGCGGCGGGGTCGACGGTGGTGACGGTGGCGCCAGCACCGGCACCGACCGGGGCCTGGCCACCGGTGGGGCGAGCCTGCTCGGCGCTGCCGCGCTGGGCGGGATCGTGCTGATGCGTCGTCGGCGGACCGATGGTTCGCTCGTCTGACGTGACGACGACACGGGCCGGCGGCCGTCACGGGAAACCGTGGCGCGCCGCCGGCGCGGCCGTCGTCGTCGCCCTGGCCCTCGCCGGCGCCGGCATGATCGGCGTCGCGATGCAGGACTCTCCCGCTCCCCGCCCACCACAGCCGCTGGCCCAGGCCGGTCCCGAGGTCTCGGCGAGCACCGGCACCGACGCGGACCTCGCCGACGGCGGAGCCTCGGAGGGCGCCGCGCCGGCCGGGCTCGCCCGCTCGGCTCCCACGACCATCGAGATCCCCAGGATCGGCGTCAACGCGAAGATCATGTCGCTGGGCACCAACCCGGACGGCACTGTCCAGGTTCCCCCGCTGGACCAGGCCGACCAGGCCGGCTGGTACGAGCCGGGCGCGAGCCCGGGCGAGACCGGCAACGCCGTCATCGTGGGGCACGTCGACTCGGCGAAGCTCGGGCCGGCCGTCTTCTTCGATCTCGGTTCGCTCACCCCCGGCGACACGATCACCGTGCGAAGGGTGGACGGCCAGCCGGCCACCTTCCGGGTCGACTCGGTGAAGTCGTACCCGAAGGCGTCCTTCCCGACCGAACTGGTCTACGGCCCCAGCGACCGCCCGGGACTGCGGGTGGTCACCTGTGGCGGCGACTTCGACCCGACCGCGAAGACCTACCTGAACAACGTGATCGTCTTCGCCAGCCTGACGAAGTGACCCTCAACACGAACGCGGTCCGGCCGGTCGGGTTCATCCCGACCGGCCGGACCGCGTCCGGCGTCGTCCAGCTCAGGCGGCGGCGGAGGTCCGCACCAGGGTGCGGATCTGGCGCAGCAGCACGGACAGGGCGGCGAGGTCCGCCCGGGACTCGTCGAACTCACCCATCGCCCGCCGGGCCCGGTGGATCGAGGTGGCGTTCGACTCCTCCCACTGGTGCACCCGCTCGTGCGGCGGCTGGTCCTCCGGCGTGGAGTCGAGCACCTCAGCGGTGAGCGCGGCCAACGCGGCGTACAGGTCGTAGCGCAGCGCCATCCGGGCCAGCGTCTGCCAGCGATCCTCCCGCGGCAGCAGGGAGATCTTCGACAGCAGCGAGTCCACCCGGAACAGGTCGGAGAGCACGAAGTAGACCGAGGCCACCTCGCCGACGTCCCGTCCGCTGCCGGTGGCGGTCTCCACCACGTCCAGCAGGCCGAAGCTGTACATCAGCCGGGTCGCCTGTTCCGCCAGCTCACGCGGCAGCCCACGCTCGGTCATCGAGTCGATGTGCGCCGCGATGCTTTCCCGCTCGGTGCCGTAGAACAGCTCTTCCATCCCCGGCAGCAGGCGGGCCACCCCGTCGCGCAGCCGGGCGATCTCGGCCGGCACGTCGATCGGCGAACGCCGGTTGGTCACCAGCCAGCGCACCGCCCGGTCGAGCAGCCGCCGGGTGTCGAGGTAGACGCTGGTCTGCAGCTCCGGGGAGATCTTGTTGTCCAGTGCCTCCACCGCGTCCCACAGCTCGCGCAGCCCGAACACCTCGCGGACCACCACGTACGCCCGGATCACGTCCGCCGCGCTGGCCGCTGTCTCCTCGACCACCCGGAAGATGAACGAGATGCCACCCCGGTTGACCGCCTCGTTCACCAGCACGGTGGTGACGATGTCCCGGCGCAGCCGGTGCCGGCCCATCCGGTCGGCGAACCGCTCGCGCATCGGCGTCGGGAAGTAGTTGACCAGGACGTCGGTCGTCCACTCCTCGTCGGCCAGCCCCTCGGTGAGGATCTCCCTCTCCAGGACGATCTTGACGTACGCGAGCAGCACCGCGAACTCCGGCGCGGTCAGCCCGGACTCGCTGCGGACCGCCAGCTCCTCGTCCGGCGGCAGCGCCTCCAGCGCCCGGTCCAGCGCGCCCGAGCGCTCCAGCTCGTTGATCATGCGGCGATGCACCGGGAGCAGCGACGCGGCCTGGGCCTGCGAGTTGTTGATCGCCCGGGCCTGGTCGTAGTTGTCCCGCAGGACCAGCTCGGCGACCTCGTCGGTCATCTCGGCCAGCAGCTCGTCCCGCTCGGCCGTGGTCAGCTCTCCGTCGGCGACCGCGGTGTTGAGCAGGATCTTGATGTTCACCTCGTGGTCGGAGGTGTCCACCCCGGCCGCGTTGTCGATGAAGTCGGTGTAGATCCGCCCACCGGTCAACGCGTACTCGATCCGGCCGAGCTGGGTCCAGCCCAGGTTGCCGCCCTCGCCCGCCACCCGGCAGCGCAGGGCCCGCCCGTCCACCCGGATCGCGTCGTTGGACTTGTCGCCCACCTCCGCGTTGGTCTGGCTGGACGCCTTGACGTAGGTGCCGATGCCGCCGTTCCAGAACAGGTCCACCGGCGCGGTGAGGATCGCCTTCATCAGCTCCTGCGGAGAGAGCTGCGTGACGTCGTCGTCCAGGCCGATCGCCGCCCGGACCTGCGGCGTGATCGGGATGGACTTGGCGGTACGCGGGAAGATGCCGCCGCCGGCCGAGATCAGCTCCGGGTTGTAGTCCTCCCACGACGAGCGGGGCAGGTCGAACAGCCGCCGACGCTCCGCGTACGAGGTGGCCGCGTCCGGGTCCGGGTCGAGGAAGATGTGCCGGTGGTCGAAGGCGGCCACCAGCCGGATGTGCTCGGAGAGCAGCATCCCGTTGCCGAACACGTCGCCGGACATGTCACCCACGCCGACCACCGTGAAGTCCTGGGTCTGGGTGTCCAGGCCCATCTCCCGGAAGTGCCGCTTGACCGACTCCCAGGCGCCCCGGGCCGTGATGCCCATCCGCTTGTGGTCGTAGCCGGCGGAACCGCCGGAGGCGAACGCGTCGCCCAACCAGAAGTTGTGCGCCTTGGAGATCTCGTTGGCGATGTCGGAGAACGTGGCGGTGCCCTTGTCCGCGGCGACCACCAGGTACGGGTCGTCGCCGTCGTGCCGGACCACGTCGTCGGGCGGGACGATCTGCCCGCCCGAGATGTTGTCGGTGACGTCGAGCATCGCGCCGACGAACTCCTGGTAGCAGGCGACCGCCTCGTCCCGGTCGCCCGGCTTCTGCTTCAGCACGAAGCCGCCCTTGGCGCCCACCGGCACGATCACGGTGTTCTTCACCATCTGCGCCTTGACCAGGCCGAGCACCTCGGTACGGAAGTCCTCCCGCCGGTCGGACCAGCGCAGCCCGCCCCGGGCCACCGGCCCGAACCGCAGGTGCACACCCTCGAACCGGGGCGAGTAGACGAAGATCTCGAACTTCGGCCGGGGTGCCGGCAGGTCCGGGATCGCCTGCGGGTCGAGCTTGAAGGCCACGTACGCCTTCGGCCGCCCGCCGATCGGCTTCTGGTAGAAGCTGGTCCGCAGGGTCGCCTGGATCAGCGTCAGGTACGAGCGCAGGATGCGGTCCTGGTCGAGGCTCGCCACGTCGTCGAGCGCCGCGCGGATGGTCTCCACAAGTTCACCGCTGCGCTGCTGGCGCTGCTCGGTGTCGAGCGTCCCCGGCGCGAACCGGGTCTCGAAGAGCTCGACCAGCAGCGCGGCGATCTTCGGGTACGCGATGAAGGTCTGCTCCATGTAGTCCTGCGAGAAGACCGTGCCGGCCTGACGCAGGTACTTCGCGTACGCCCGCAGCACCACCACCTGCCGCCAGGTCAGCCCACCACGCAGCACCAGCTCGTTGAACCGGTCCACCTCGGCCTCGCCGCGCCAGGCCGCCGCGAACGCGTTCTCCACGTGCGGACGGACCTCGGCCAGCTCCTGGTGCCCCTCGGGCAGCAGCAGGCCGAAGTCGTAGAGGTAGATCCGGCCGTCGATCCGGTCCACCTCGTACGGGTGCTCGTCGACGACCCGTACGCCCAGGGAGTGCAGCACCGGCAGCACCGCGGAGAGCATCATCGGCTCGCCGTACCGGTAGACCTTGAAACGGACGTCCATCGCCTCGATCAGGTCCGCGCCGGGCGGCCGGGTCCCCGGCCGGGGCACCAACTGCTTGCGGAACAGGTGCATCTCCAGCTGGCCGGGCTCCTCCAGCAGCTCCAGCTTCGCCAGGTCCTTCATCGCCTCGTACGGCGTGTGCCCGTCCTTGTAGCCCTCCGGGAACGCGTCGGCGTACCGGGCGAACAGGTGCTTGGCCTGCTCGTCGCCGAGCTTGCGCTCCAGCACCAGCCGGTAGTCGTCGTCCCACAGCCGGGTGGCGTCGGCCAGCTCCTCGGCGAGCAGGTCGGCGTCGATGTCGCCGGGCGGCTTCGTCGGGTCGGTGCGGACGATGAAGTGCACCCGGGCCAGCATCGACTCGGTGACCCGGGTGGTGTAGTCCACCCCGACGCCGTTCAGCTCGCGCAGCAGGATGTCCTGCATACGCAGCCGGTTCTGGGTGGTGAACCGGTCCCGGGGCAGGTAGATCAGGCAGGAGATGAACCGGCCGTACGCGTCCCGGCGCAGGAAGACCCGCAACTGCCGGCGGCCGGCCATCCGCAGCACACCGATCACCGCGTGGTACAGGTCGTCGGTCTTGATCTGGAACAGCTCGTCGCGCGGGTAGGTCTCCAGGATCTGCAGCAGGTCCTTGCCGGAGTGGCTGCGCTGGCTCAGGCCGGAGCGGTCCAGCACCTCGGCGACCTTGCGGCGCACCACCGGCAGCTCCCGCACGCTGGTGCGGTACGCGGCGGTGGAGAACAGGCCCAGGAAGCGCCGCTCGCCAATCACCTCACCGGCCTCGTTGAACACCTTGAAGCCGATGTAGTCCAGGTACGCCGAGCGGTGCACGGTGGCCCGCGAGTTGGCCTTCGTGATGATCAGAAGGCGCTTCTCCAGCACCTTCTCGTGCGCCTCGGGGTTCAACGAGGACAACGCCCGGGCGTCCGGGGAGTCCGAGCGCAGGATACCCAGGCCGGTGCCGAGCACCGCCTCCAACGCCTTGCCGTCGACCGCGTCCGCGTCGTCCCCGCCGGGCACGTCCACGAGCCGGTACTCCCGGTAGCCCAGGAAGGTGAAGTGGTCGTGGGCGAGCCAGCGCAGCAGCTCCACCGAGTCGGTGATGTCCTTCTCCGGCACCGGTGGGCGGTTGTCCGAGGTGCGGGCCGAGGCCAGCTCGTCGGCGAGGGCGAGAGCCCGCTGGCGCATCTTCGGCCAGTCCTCCACGGCCTCGCGCACGTCGGTGAGCACCCGCTGGAGTTCCCGGCGCAGCCGGTCCCGCTCGTCGGCGTCGCGGACCGGGTCGATCTCGATCCGCATCCAGCTCTCGATGATGTCACCGGCGATCGCGTCGTCCGGCTCCACGTCCGCCGAGACCTCGGTGAGCCGGCCCAGCGGCTCGCGCCGGACCACCACCAGCGGGTGGACGAGCAGGTGCACGTCCAGGTGGTACGAGTTGAGCAGCGCGGTGACCGAGTCGACCAGGAACGGCATGTCGTCGGTGACGATCTCGATGACCGTGTGGTGCTGGTCGGCGTGGGGTTCGTGGATCCGTAGTTTCAACTCCCCCGGAACCCGCTGCTGGGCGAGGTCCCGGTGCGCCCGGGCCGCGTCCAGCATCTCCTCGGCGGTGAAGCCGATCAGCTCCTCGTCCGGCGCGAACCGCCAGAAGCGCCCGACCAGGGTCGCCGCGTCGTGGTCGTCCCCGGCGAGCGCGACCGCCTGGGCCACTAGGCGCTCCGCGTTGGGTACCGGTTCGTCGAGTTCGGCGTCCTCCACGTCGTCGGCCAGCGCCTCGGTCGGCACGCCCATGTCGTAGATGGTGTCGATGCTCGAACCGGTCATGCCGGTGACTCCCGTGTCGAGTCGGCCGTAGCCGTCCCCGTCGGTCGCCGAATCGAAGCTGTCGTCGTCCCGGCCGGAGTCATCCTGCCGGAGGTCGGGTTCCGGTTTGATCGCCGGACGCCGGTCCATCGGTGCCACTCCCCTCGACCCACCGCGTTGTGGGTCACTCTGCCGCCCAGGGTATGCCTGCCGCTCTGCCCCTTCGTCGGCGGACCACTGGCCGGACGTCCGGATCGGGACTCTGTCCTTTCACCCGTTGCGGGTCCGAGGTTGGCTGGCTGCGGGATACCCCGCCACGCGATGTTCATCACATGCTCGCGGGTCCGTCTTCCCGCGCGCGGGCCGCCGACCGGGGACGATGCGGACAGCGTGGGCGTACTACCGTGCAGGACAGTCCGAAACCCGGAAGGACCTGCTCCATGCACCTGGCGTCACCGCATGCCCGCCCACGGTCCCGCGTCCGCCGAGCGGTGGCGGCGCTCGCCGCGACCGTTCTCGCCGCCGGCGCCCTGACCGCCTGCTCGGGCGAGGACGGGCCGCAACGCAGCCTCGACGCCTTCCTCGCCGGCTGGCGCAAGGGCGACCTCCAGGCGGTGGGCCTCGTCGACCCCACCGGCGCCAAGCTGGCGTCGGGCAAGGTGATGGCCGAGATCAAGGAGCTCTCCGGCGAGTTGGCGGGCACCCCGCCCACGCTGACCCGCCGCGGCGAGCCGAAGATCACCGCCGACATCGCGACCGCGAGCATCCGGGTGGAGTGGAACCTGCCCGGTCAGACCCGCTGGGCCTACGACCGCGAGGTACGGCTCGCCCACGGCGACGACGACCAGTGGCAGGTGATCTGGGAGCCCCGGGTGCTGCACGAGCAGCTCACCACGGGCGACCGGCTGGGGCTGCGCCGGGACACGGGCCCCCGGGCCGCGCTGCTCGACGGGGCCGGGCAGCCCATCGTGGCGCCCCGTCCGGTGGTCCGGGTGGGCGTGCAGCCCAGCGAGGTCACCGAAATCAGGAAGCTGGTCAAGGACCTGGACGCCGCCTTCAAGGCGATCCGCCCAGCCCTGGTCCCCGCGGTCGACCTGGCCGATCTGCCCAAGCGGGTGTCGGCGGCCGAGCCGGGCGCCTTCGTCGAGGTGGTGACGCTGCGCGAGGAGGCGTACAAGCAGATCAAGCCTCGGATCTACGACCTGCCGGGCACGAAGTTCCAGGCCGACAAGCTCGACCTGGCGCCGGCCCGGGAGTTCGCCCGCGCGCTGCTCGGCTCGGTCGACCCGGCCCAGGCCGACGACCTGGCGGCGCACCCCGACCGGTACGAAGCCGGCGACCTCGTCGGGCACGGCGGGTTGCAGGGGCGTTACGACGAGCGGCTGCGCGGCGCCCCCGGCCTCACCGTGCTGGTCGAGCGTCCCGCCGGGGACGGCACCCTGACGCCCACCGGCACCGAGCTGTTCCGCCGGGAGCCGCAGCCCGGGCAGGCGGTCCGAACCACCCTGGACATCGCCACCCAGAACGCCGCCGACACGGCGCTGCGCGCCGAACCGCGCCGGTCCGCGCTGGTCGCCGTACGGGTCAGCGACGGCGCCGTGCTCGCCGCGGCGAACGGCCCCGGGCCGGCCGGGGAGAACCTCGCCTTCACCGCCCAGGTGCCGCCGGGCTCCACGTTCAAGATGGTCAGCGCGCTGGGCCTGCTCGACCGGGGAGCGGTCACCCTGGACGGCACGGTGAACTGCGAGAAGACGTTCACGGTGGACGGCCGCTCGTTCAAGAACTCCGACAACTTCGCGCTCGGCCCGGTGCCGTTCCGCACCGACTTCGCCAAGTCCTGCAACACCGCCTTCGCCGCGCTGGCACCGGAGCTCGGCGGCGACGGGCTGGCCGTCGCCGGCCGCTCGCTCGGCCTGGAGGGGCAGTGGGACCTGGGCGCGGACGCGTTCACCGGCAAGGTGTCGGTGAACGGCAGCCCGGCCGAGCAGGCCGCTGCCGCGTTCGGCCAGGGGACCACGCTGGTCAGCCCGCTGGCCATGGCCGGCGCCACGGCCGCGGTGGCCCGGGGCCGGTTCGAGCAACCGAAGCTGGTGTCGGACCCGGCGCCGGCGAAGCCCGCTCCGGCCGGCGAGCAGCTCAAGCCGGCGTCGGTCGAGGCGCTGCGCACGATGATGCGCGAGGTGGTCACCGCCGGCACCGGCAGCGCGCTCAAGGACGTGCCGGGTGGCCCGGTGTACGGCAAGACCGGCACCGCCGAGTACGACGACAACCCGGCCCACACGCACGCCTGGTTCGTCGGCTGGCGGGGCGACGTGGCGTTCGCCGTCTTCGTCGAGAAGGGCGGCGCCAGCACCGCCTCGGCCGTCCCGATCGCCGAACGCTTCCTCCGCGCCCTCCCCCGCTGACGCCCCGCGGCCCCGCCGGCTGCGCTGATCGACTCGGGTTCACGGACGTCGGGGTGTCCCGCACACGCGGACACCCCACGTGCGGGGAACGGAATGGATCAGCCCCGGCTGGGTCAGGCGATGCCGGCGGTGGACGGGGTGGGGCCGTCGTCGTCGGCGGGCTGGTCGTGCGCCGGCTGGACCGGGCGACGCAGCCGACCGGCGCCGGCCGAGGATGGCGGGCCGACGGGCTCCAACCGGCTCGACTCCTGCGACGCGACCGAGCCGGCCGGATCGGCCTGCGGAGGGATCTCCGCAGGGCGTGGATCGCCGCCGTTCGCCGCCGGGGTGGGCGCGGGGCGACCGTTGCCGCGGCGCGGGCCGGGAGCGGCCGACCGGCCCGGCAGCAGCCGGGGCGGCACCGCCTCCGGGGCGGTGACCGGCGCCAGCCCGGCCACCACGGTGTTGACGATCTCCGCGGCGTAGGAGCCGTCCGGGTCGTAGTCGGGGTCGAAGACGGTCAGCTCGACCCCGAGGCAGTGCGGGGTGTCGACCAGCCCGGCGAGCAGGATCTCCAGCTCGGCGAAGGCGATCCCGCCCGGGTCCGGAGCGTCCACCGCCGGCATCACCGCCGGGTCCAGCACGTCCACGTCGATGTGCACCCAGTAGCCCGCGCAGTCGGCGAGCTGCTCGTGCGCCCACTGGGCCGTGCGGGCGGCCCCCTCGGCGCGCAGCGCCGGCACCGGCCGGGTGGTGATGCCGGCCGCCTGGAGGTCGAGCCGGTACTCGTCCTGCGCGCGGATGCCGAGCACCACCACGTCGATGTCGCGGAAGTACGGCCGGCGTCCCTCCAGGGCGGCCAGGTCGGCCTGCCCGCGCCCGGTCACCAGGGCCAGGTCCTCACCGGCCGCCGCGCCCACGTAGGAGGCGTTGCCGGGATGCCTGAAGTCGGAGTGCCCGTCGACGAAGACCAACCCGATGCGGCCGCCGACCGCCTCACCGAGGCGGTGCATGGCCAGCGCCGAGCCGAGCAGGACCGAGCAGTCTCCGCCCAGCACCAGCGGGAACTCGCCCCGGTCGATGATGGAGCCGATCCGCTCGGCCAGCGCCATCGAGTAGTCGGCGATCTCCCGGGCGTGGCACACCCCGTCGCCGGGGCGCCAGTCGCCCGGGTCGTACCGGGGTGGGGTGATGCAGCCGGCGTCGCGGGCCCGCAGCCGGGCGAGCAGGTCGTGGTCGCGCAGCGCACCCGGCGCCTTGCCGCAGCCGGGGACCGACGTGGACGTCGGCGGCCGCAGACCGAGATTTGTCGGCGCGTCGAGGACGGCGATCCGGCGCATCGTGAGCTCCCGTCCTCGGTGGTCGGGCGGGCCGGCCGGGAGGCCGGCCCGCGCTGGCGTGCTACGAACTCAGAACAGGGCGCTGGCCAGGGCCCGGCGAGCCGACGCGACCGCCGGATCGTCCGGGCCGGCGATGGTGAACAGCGAGACCAGGTGCTGGCGGACCTTCTCCCGGTCCTCGCCGGCGGTCCGCCGGACCAGGCCCACCAGCCGGGCGTACGCCTGCTCGGCCAGGCCGCTGAGCACCTCGATGTCGGCGGCGAGCAGTTGGGCGTCCACGTCGTCCGGCGCCTGCTCGGCGGCGGCGAGCGCGGCGCGCGGGTCGGTGCCGGCGACCCGGCGGGCCACCCCGACCTGGGCCAGGCCCGCCTCGGCCGCGGCGTCCGCGGGGGCGTCGGCCAGGATCTTGCGGTACGCCCGCTCGGCGGCGTCCAGGTCGCCGCTCATCAGCGCGTCGTCCGCCTCGTCGAGGCGGGGGTCCTCGGGCTCGGCGACGGTCACGCCGGCGGCCTTGAGCACCGCCCCGATCCACTGCCGCAGCTGGGCCTCCGGCACCACCCCGGAGAAGGCGTCGATCGGCTGGCCGCCGACCACGGCGTAGACCATGGGGATGCCCTGCACCCGGAACATCTGGGCGATCCGCGGGTTCTCCTGCACGTCGACCCGGGCCAGCACCCACGCGCCGCCCCCCTCGGCGGCGAGCTGCTCCAGCACCGGGGCGAACTGGTCGCTCTCCGGGAAGCCGGCCGCGCCGAAGAAGACCACCACGGGCATGGTCATGGACCGTTCGAGCACCTCGGCCTGGAGGGTCGCCTCGGTCACGTCGACAACGGGGGCGTCGCCACCGGCGGCGGGGGTGCCGGGGGAACCGCCGGAGGGACCGGCTTGCGAGGGTGTGCCGGGGCGGGTACTGGCTGGTGCGGCGCCGCGCAGCGTGCTGAGGTCGACCGCGCCGCGGGTGAAGATCGACGAGGTGATCCGTGGGTCGCTCATGGTTACCTAGTCTCGCACGTGTACAGCGGAACTCAGATCAACCGCGACGGCGACAGTTGCGACTCTCACCCCTGCTCATCGCCCCTACCCCCGCCCTTCCGCGATCGTGCACTCCGCGCCCCCGTTGTGCGGCTTTCGCGGCATTCGGTGGGGCGGCGGGTGCACGATCGCGGAAGGGGGAAGGGTCAGAAGCGGGCGGGTTCGCGGTAGATGCCCCACTCGGCGCGCAGGGCGTCACAGATCTCGCCGAGGGTCGCCTCGGCGCGGACGGCGTCGAGCATGGCCGGGATCATGTTCCCGTCGGTGCGGCTGACCTCGACCATCCGGGTCACCGCGGCGCGTACGGCGGCCTCGTCGCGGCCGGCCTTGCGCTCGGCCAGCACCCGGCGCTGCTCCAGCTCCACCTCGTGCGAGATGCGCAGGATCTCCAGTTCCTTGGCCGTGGTGCTGGTGTGGCAGTTGACCCCGACGATCTTCTTGTCACCCTTTTCCAGGGCCTGCTGGTAGACGAAGGCCGACTCGGCGATGTGCCCGGTGAACCAGCCGTCCTCGATGCCCCGCAGGATGCCGGAGGTCATCGGCCCGATCTGGTGCGGGCCCTCCCCACCGAGCTGCATGATCCGGGCGAAGATCTCCTCCGCCTCGGCCTCGATCTTGTCGGTGAGCGCCTCGACGTACCAGGAGCCGCCGAGCGGGTCAGCCACGTTGACCACGCCGGTCTCCTCCATCAGCACCTGCTGGGTACGCAGGGCGATCTCGGCGGACTCGTCGGTGGGCAGCGCCAGGGTCTCGTCGAGGGCGTTGGTGTGCAGCGAGTTGGTCCCGCCGAGCACCGCGGCGAGGGCCTCCACGGCCGTCCGGACCACGTTGTTGACCGGCTGCTGCGCGGTCAGCGACACCCCGGCGGTCTGGGTGTGGAACCGCAGCCAGAGGGCCTTCTCGCTGGTCGCGCCGTAGACGTCGCGCAGCCAGCGGGCCCAGATGCGCCGGGCGGCACGGAACTTGGCGATCTCCTCGAAGAAGTCGACGTGCGAGTCGAAGAAGAAGCTCAGCCCCGGCGCGAAGACGTTGACGTCCAACCCACGGCTCAGCCCCAGCTCGACGTAGCCGAAACCGTCGGCCAGGGTGTACGCCAGCTCCTGCGCGGCGGTCGAGCCGGCCTCGCGGATGTGGTAGCCGGAGACCGACAGCGGCTTGTAGCGCGGGATCTCCCGGGCGCAGTACTCCATCAGGTCGCCGATGAGGCGCAGGTGCGGCTCGGGGTCGAAGAGCCACTCCTTCTGCGCGATGTACTCCTTGAAGATGTCGGTCTGCAGGGTGCCGTCCAGCTTGGACAGGTCGGCGCCCTGCCGCTCGGCGGCGACCAGGTACATGCAGAACACCGGCACGGCCGGGCCGGAGATGGTCATCGAGGTGGTGACGCCGGCCAGGTCGATGCCGTCGAAGAGCGCCTGCATGTCGGTGGCGGTGTCGATGGCGACGCCGCAGTGGCCGACCTCGCCGAGCGCCTGCGGGTCGTCGGAGTCGCGGCCCATCAGGGTGGGCATGTCGAACGCGACCGAGAGCCCGCCGCCACCGGCGCCGAGGATCATCTTGTAGCGCTCGTTGGTCTGCTGGGCGTTGCCGAAGCCGGCGAACTGCCGGATGGTCCAGGTCCGCCCCCGGTAGCCGGTCGGGTACAGACCCCGGGTGTACGGGTACTCGCCGGGCCAGCCGATCCGCTCGAAGCCCGGGTAGGCGGCGCCCTCCGGCGGCCCGTACACCGGGTCGACGGGCATCCCCGAGAGCGTGGTGAAGTCGGCGTCCCGCTTGCGCGCGGCGTCGTACCGGGCCTGCCAGCGTGCCCGTCCGGCGGCGATCTCGTCGGCGTCCATGCGCAGGGCTCCTCCTTGGGTCCTCGACTGCACGTCGAGTGTAGAGCCCACTCCTGAACGATCGCTAAGGCAAGTCGTACCGGCGGGTAACCTGAGCTGCGCCGGACCGTCAGACGGCCGGTGCCGCAGGCCCGCCCATCGCCACGTCGTCGACCCGGATGTTGACCTCGTCGACCCGCAGCCCGTACGCCTCGACCGCCGCGCAGACCTGGGCCCGCACCTGGCCGGTCACCTCGGGAACCGGGTAGCCGGCCTCGATCACCAGCACCAGGTTGACCACGGCGGCGTCCCCGGTGACGTGGGCCGAGCAACCGCGCCGGGCGTCACCCAGCTGGTCCAGACCGACCCGGTCGAGCACCGAGTTGAAGAACCGGGCCACGTCCCCGCCGAGCTCGGCCACCCCGGGCACCGCCCGCGCCGCCGCCACGGCGATCTTCTCGATCACCTCGTCGGAAACCTGGGTCGCCCCGCCGGCCACCGCCGGCACCGTGGCCAGCTCCCGCGTCGACTCGTCGCTCACGTACCGCTCCCCTGCTGTCGCACCCGGCCCCCGGTGGGGCGGTGCGAGCCTACAAGGGCCAGGTGCCGCCGGGGTGTCCCCGGTGGAGGGTGTCAGCGGGCGAGCTGGGAGAGCAGCGCGTCGGCAGCCGCGTACGGGTCGAGGGCGCCCTCGGCCACCCTGGCGGCGAGCGTCGGCAGCTCCGTACCGTCGCGCAGCGAACCGATCCGGGCGCGGAGCGCGCCGAGCGCGATCGCCTCGATCTCGGCGGCGGCCCGCGTCTCCTGGCGGCGGCGCAGCTCGCCGTGCTCGACCAGCCAGCCCCGGTGCTTGTCGATGGCGGCGGCGATGTCGTCGATGCCCTCGCCGCGCGCGGCCACCGAGCGGACCACCTGCGGTCGCCACTGGCCCGGACCGCGTTCGCCGAGCGCGATCATGCCCTGGATGTCGCGGACGGTGGCGTCGGCGCCGTCCCGGTCGGCCTTGTTCACCACGAACACGTCGGCAATCTCCAGGATGCCGGCCTTGACCGCCTGGATCGCGTCGCCCATGCCGGGCGCGAGCAGCACCAGCGTGGTGTCGGCCAGCGAGGCGACCTCCACCTCGGCCTGCCCGACGCCGACGGTCTCCACCAGCACCACGTCGCAGCCGGCGCCCTCCAGCACCCGGACCGCCTGCGGCGTGGCCGCGGCCAGCCCGCCGAGGTGCCCCCGGCTGGACATGGACCGGATGTAGACGCCCGGGTCGGTGGCGTGGTCCTGCATCCGGACCCGGTCGCCGAGGATCGCGCCGCCGGTGAACGGGCTGGACGGGTCGACGGCCAGCACGCCCACCCGGTGCCCGCGTGCCCGCAGCGACCGGACCAGCTCGTTGGTGGTGGTCGACTTGCCCACCCCGGGTGAGCCGGTCAGCCCCACGACCTGGGCCTGACCGGCGTACGGGGCCAGCGCGGAGGCGATCGCCGGCAGCAGCTCGTCGCCGTTCTCGACCAGCGTGATCAGGCGGGCCACCGCGCGGGGGTCACCCGCGCGGGCCCGCTCGACCAGCTGGGGTACGTCCCGGCTGCGGCGCACCGACGGCGCGCCGGTAGCCGGGACGTGCTCGACCGCTTCGCTCACTGCGCCATCTTCGTTCGCGACTGCGGGGCTCGCAGAACCGGCTCACTCCTCGCGCTCACTGGTTGGCCGCCGCGCTTTCCGGAACGTGGATGATCAGCGCGTCGCCCTGCCCGCCACCGCCGCAGAGCGCCGCCGCGCCGGTGCCGCCGCCACGCCGCTTCAGCTCCAGCGCGAGGGTGAGCACCAGCCGGGCGCCGGACATGCCGATCGGGTGGCCGAGCGCGATCGCCCCGCCGTTGACGTTGACCTTGTCCGCGCTGATGCCGAGGTCACGGGTGGACTGGACGCCGACCTGGGCGAACGCCTCGTTGATCTCGATCAGGTCGAGGTCGGAGACGCTCAGGCCGCCCTTCTTCAGGGCGTGGTTGATCGCGTTCGACGGCTGCGAGTGCAGCGAGTTGTCCGGACCTGCCACGTTGCCGTGCGCGCCGATCTCGGCCAGCCAGGTGAGCCCCAGCTCCTTGGCCTTGGCCTTGCTCATCACGACCACGGCGGCGGCACCGTCGGAGATCGGCGAGGAGCTGCCGGCGGTGATCGTGCCGTCCTTCGTGAACGCGGGGCGCAGCTTGGCCAGCGACTCGACGGTGGTGTCCGGGCGGATGCCCTCGTCCTCGCTGATCACCAGCGGCTCGCCCTTGCGCTGCGGGATGACCACGGGGGTGATCTCCTCGGCGAAGTGGCCGTTCTTCTGGGCGGCGGCGGCCCGCTGGTGGCTGGCCGCGGCGAACGCGTCCTGCTCCTCGCGGCTGATGCCGTGCTTCGTGCCCAGGCGCTCGGTGGACTCGCCCATCGAGCAGCAGTCCCAGGCGTCGGTGAGCCCGTCCAGCGCCATGTGGTCCTTGACCACCACGTCGCCGTACTTGTAGCCGCCGCGCTGGCCGAGCAGCAGGTGCGGGGCGTTGGTCATCGACTCCATGCCGCCGGCCACCACGATGTCGAACTCGCCGGCCCGGATCAGCTGGTCGGCCAGGGCGATCGCGTCCAGGCCGGAGAGGCAGACCTTGTTGATGGTCAGCGCCGGCACGGACATCGGGACGCCCGCCTCGACCGCCGCCTGCCGGGCCGGGATCTGGCCGGCGCCGGCCTGGAGCACCTGCCCCATGATCACGTACTGGACCTGGTCACCGCGCACGCCGGCCCGTTCCAGGGCCGCCTTGATCGCGATCCCGCCGAGCTTCGTGGCCGGGAGGTCCTTGAGGTTGCCCAGCAGGCGCCCCATGGGGGTCCGCGCGCCGCTGACGATCACCGAAGCCATACCTGCCTCCGAGGGGGGTGCCGACCTGTACGCCTTAACGATTGTTCGGCCAGACTAGCGCCATGGCTGAGAACTCCCCCGCCGAGCCCGCTGCGGACTACGTCACAGACATCGGGCTCCGCAAGATCGATCACGTCGGAGTCGCGGTGGCCGACCTGGACGCCGCGATCGACTTCTACCAGCGGACGTTCGGGATGCGCTGCGTGCACACCGAGACCAACACCGAACAGGGTGTCCGGGAGGCGATGCTGGCCGTCGGCCCGACCGCCGAGGGTGGCTGCGTGCAGTTGCTCGCGCCGCTGACGCCGGAGTCGACGATCGCCAGGTTCCTCGACCGCAACGGCCCCGGCGTGCAGCAGGTGGCGTACACCGTGGTGGACATCGACGTGGCCTGCGCGGCGCTGCGCGAACGTGGCCTGCGGCTGCTCTACGACACTCCGCGCCGCGGCACCGCCGACTCCCGGATCAACTTCGTGCACCCGAAGGACGCTGGCGGCGTCCTCGTCGAACTCGTCCAGCCCGCCGCCACCCACTGACCGCGCAAGGAAGGGCCCCTTCTTAACGCCTCGTGCATAGCCGGGGCCCCTCCTAACCGCGCGCTTGAGGCAGCGCGAGCACGTCTCTGCGCGGTTGGGGGCGCGGCCGGGCACCTTCACGCATCGGCGGATGCAGTTTTTCACAGAGGACTTCCGGCCCTAGCTACCGTTCAGTAACGTCCCGGCCCACAGGAGCGCGGCCGGTGCCGGATGTGTCGGAAACCGACATGGTGGTCGGTCGCACCGGCGCCGACGATGGCAGCACCCAGGCCCGTGCGCGGGTGCGGACGAACCGGAGGTCACCGTGCAGGACATCCTCGAAGCGATCATGGCAGCGGAGGAATCGAGCGACCCGGACCGGGAGCTCGCCGCCGTCGCCGGGCTGCCCGTGCCGCAGACGTACCGCGGCGTCGTGGTCCGTGCCGAGGAGGCACGGATGTTCGACGGCATGGCCACCCGGGACAAGGACCCGCGCAAGGCGCTGCACGTGCAGGAGGTGCCGACGCCGGAGCTGGGCCCGGGCGAGGCGCTGGTCGCGGTGATGGCCAGCGCGATCAACTACAACACGGTGTGGACCAGCATCTTCGAGCCGGTGTCCACCTTCAGGTTCCTCCAGCGCTACGGCCGGCTCTCCGAGCTGACCCGTCGGCACGACCTGCCGTACCACGTGGTCGGCTCGGACGCGGCCGGCGTCGTGCTGCGCACCGGCCCCGGCGTGACCCGGTGGGCGCCGGGCGACGAGGTGGTCGCCCACTGCCTCTCGGTCGAGCTGGAGGACTCGGCCGGCCACGACGACACCATGCTCGACCCGCAGCAGCGGATCTGGGGCTTCGAGACCAACTTCGGCGGGCTGGCCGAGCTGTGCGTGGTCAAGGCCAACCAGCTGATGCCGAAGCCGCGGCACCTGACCTGGGAGGAGGCGGCCAGCCCGGGGTTGGTCAACTCCACCGCGTACCGCCAGCTCGTCTCGCACCACGGCGCCAACATGAAGCAGGGCGACGTGGTGCTGATCTGGGGTGCGTCCGGCGGCCTCGGCGGCTACGCCACCCAGATGGCACTCAACGGCGGCGCGATCCCGGTCTGCGTGGTCTCCTCACCCGAGAAGGCCGAGCTGTGCCGGAAGATGGGCGCCGAGCTGGTCATCGACCGCGCGGCGGAGGGGTTCCGGTTCTGGAAGGACGAGGAGACCCAGGACCCGGACGAGTGGCGGCGCTTCGGCGAGCGCATCCGCGAGCTGACCGGCGGCGAGGACCCGGACATCGTCTTCGAGCACCCGGGCCGGGAGACCTTCGGGGCCAGCGTCTACGTCGCCAAGCGCGGTGGCACCATCGTCACCTGCGCGTCCACCAGCGGCTTCCAGCACCAGTACGACAACCGCTACCTGTGGATGCACCTCAAGCGGATCGTCGGCAGTCACTTCGCCAACTACCACGAGGCGTGGCAGGCCAACCGTCTCGTCGCGCTCGGCAGGGTGCATCCCACCGTCTCGCGCACCTACCCGCTGGAGCAGACCGGCCAGGCGGCGTACGAGGTGCACCGCAACACGCACCAGGGCAAGGTCGGGGTGCGCTGCCTCGCCCCCAGCGACGGGCTCGGCGTACGCGACGGTGAGTTGCGGGCCCGGCACGAGGACGCGATCAACCGGTTCCGCGGGCACTGACCGGCCCACCGGCCGGACGGGTGAGTGCCCGATGGCCATTGCGGTGATCGACCATTGTTCTTCCACACCCATTTGCGGGATACCCGCCAGGGGCGAACAAAGGGCCGCGGGAGCACGCCGCGGCCCTTTTTCGCGTCACTCTGCGTGTCGTCCGACCCGCCCGGGACCTGCCAAGATCGCCGATTGGTCCGGCGTCGTCGAGCGCCGAAGTTGACCATGTAATGAGGACACGAAAGCTCCGTACCGCTCTTGCGAAGCACCCTGGGGCGTCTGCCAGTATGTCCCAATGCCCCAGCAGCAGTCCTCCCCTCTCGCGTTCTTCGATAACGCGAACTCGCAGCCAGATTTCACCGTTGGCCTGCGCGGATACAACACCCACCAGGTCGATGACTTCATCGGCCGGATGACCGCCGCGCTGACCCAGTCCGAGCAGGCCCGTGCCGAGGCTGAGCAGCGGATGAACGACGCCCAGCGTCGGCTCCGCCAGGCCGAACAGCGCATGACCGCGCTGGAGCAGAAGCTCGCCGACACGAACAAGCAGCTCGAGGAGAACAGCCGGCCCACCCTCTCCGGCCTCGGCACCCGCGTCGAGCAGATCCTCCGGCTCGCCGAGGAGCAGGCCAACGACCACCGCAACGAGGCCAAGCGCGAGTCGGAGGGCATCCTCTCCGCCGCCCGCCTCGAGGCCCGTGAGATCACCGACAAGGCCCGCGCCGAGGCTGCCGCGATGAAGGCCAGCGCCGAGCGCGACGCCGGCAACGTGCGTACCGCCGCCGAGCGGGAGGCCGCCGAGGTCCGCGTCCAGGCCCGCCGGGAGGCCGACACGCTGCGCGCCGACGCCGAGCGCGAGACCAAGCAGCTGCGCACCGTCACCGCGCACGAGGTGGCCGAGCTCAAGTCGACGGTCGAGCGGGAGGTGGCCACCCTCCGGGCCACCGCCGAGCGCGAGATCACCCAGCAGCGGGCGAAGGCCGCCCGCGAGGCCGAGGAGAAGCGCGCCGAGGCCACCAAGCTGCTCACCGACGCCCGCGACAAGCGCGACAAGGACCTCCAGGCTCTGGAGCTCCAGCTCGCCGAGCGGCGGGAGAAGGCCGAGCGCGAGGAGTCCGAGCGGCACGCCGCGCAGGTCGCGCAGACCCAGAAGCTGGTCAGCGAGGCCGAGCAGCGGGCCCGGGCCGCGCAGGAGCGGGCCAAGGAGATCGAGCAGCGCGCCGAGGCCCGCCGGGTCGAGTCCGAGCGCAACGCCAACGAGACGATCGACAAGGCCAAGGCGCTCTCCGAGAAGACGCTCAACGAGGCCAAGGCCGAGTCGCAGCGCCTGCTCACCGAGGCCCGCACCGAGGCGGAGCTGACCACCCAGGCCGCCCGCCGCGAGGTCGAGGACCTCACCCGGCAGAAGGACGCGGTCACCTCGCAGCTCGGCCAGATGCTCTCCGGCCTCGCCGGCATCGTGCCCGGCGTGCCGGCGCAGGCCGCCCCGGCAGCCAAGCCGGAGGTCAAGAAGGCCGACGCCGGTCAGGAGCGGGTGAACGCGGAGACCGCCAGCTGACGCGAGGCGCCAGATCGGGGCATCGACGGCGCGAGGTGACACCGGGTGACCGGTGTGACCTCGCGCCGTATGCGTTTCCGACGTCCGTGACATCCCTTGCCGCGTCAGGAGTGAAGTAGGTCCCACAAGGGGCGTCCGTATCGCCCCAGCAGGGCCCGATGCGTGTGAGGATGGGGGCATGTCGCACGGCGAGGAACTGTTCGCTCTCGGCGGGGACGTGACCACGGAGCCTAGCTTCGAGTCCGCTCTGCGGGGGTACGAGAAGAAACAGGTCGACCGGTACGTGGCGCGTGCGGAGCACGAGATCGCGACCCTCGCAGCGGAACGCGAACAGGCCTATACCCAGATCCACAAGCTCGCTGGCCAGGTCGAGGTGCTTCAGCGCGATCTCGCCCAGGTGCGCAAGCAGGTCGGCGTGGTGGACCGGGCCTCCTTCCGGCACCTCGGCCCTCGCGTGGAGCAGATCCTCACCATCGCGGAGGAGCAGGCCGAGGCGATCCTGTCGGCCGCCAACGAGGAGATTGAGGCCCGCCGGGCCGCCGCCGAGCACATCATCGAGGAGGCCCGCGAGCAGGCCGCGAAGGCCCTCAAGGACTTCGAGATCGCCCTCTCCGCGCGGCGCGCGGAGGAGGACCGGCACAGCGCCGCCCGACGCGCGGAGGCGGACGCGACCCTCCAGGCCGCCAAGGACGAGTCGGCGAAGCTGCGCAAGGCGGCGCAGGACGCGCTCGCCAAGGCCCAGCAGGAGGCCACCCAGCTGCGCGACAGCGCCAAGGAGATCCACACCCGCGCCCAGCAGGAGTCCACAAAGCTGCGTGAGGCGGCCCGCGAGGCGCTGACCACCGCGCGGCAGGAGGCCAGCCAGCTCCGGGAGGCCGCCAAGGAGGTCCACGCCAAGGCCCAGCAGGAGGCCAAGCGGCTCACCGACGCCGCGACCGAGGCCGGGCGGGCCACCCACGCCAAGGCGCAGCAGGAGGCCAAGCAGATCATCGACGACGCGTCGATGGCCGGCCGGGCCACCCGGGCCAAGGCTCAGCAGGAAGCGGAACGGGTGACCACCCAGGCCGCGGAGTCGGCCAAGCGCAGCCGGGCCGAGACCGAGGCCTACGTGCAGCGGATGCGCAGCGAGACCGAGGCGTACGTCCAGCACGCGCGGTCGCAGACCCAGCAGGAGCTGGGCGCCTGGCGGGCCGGGGTCGAGCAGGAGGTCAACTCCCGGCGGGAGGCGGCCGACCGCGAGCTGGCCCAGCGGCGCGCGAGCGCCGAGCAGGAGTTCGCCAAGCGCCGCGACGAGTTGGACAAGCAGCACAAGGCCCGCCAGCAGGAGCTGGAGACCAGCTTCACCACGCGCCGGGAGCAGTTGGAGAGCGAGTACACCGGCCGCAAGAACGAGATCGAGCAGGGCGCGGCCGCGATTCGGCAGTCTGCCGAGGAGGAAGCGGCGACGCTGCTCAGCCGGGCCGAGGCCGAGTCGGCGGACAAGCGCCGCAAGGCCGACGAACACGTCGCGACGTCGCGCCGCCAGTTCGAGGAGTACGCGGCCACCACCCAGCAGCACCTGGCCACCACCCAGCAGCACCTCGCCGCCACCCAGCAGGAGGCGGCGGCCGGCCGGCAGCAGCTCGCCCAGGTGATGCTGGAGATCGCCCAGGCGCAGCAGCAGCTCGCCGACCTGCGGCAGGAGACCTGGGCGTCCCGACAGGAGTCCGACGAGTTGCAGCGCCAGATGGCCGAGCTGCGCTTGCAGATCGCCACCGGCCCGGCCGGCGGCGACGGAGCGGTCCCGTCCACCGCCGTCACGGCCGGGTCCCCCGACGGGCACCGGCCCGACGGCGGGAAGAAGGTCGCCGCCGCCGCTAAGGCCGACGCAGGCACGAAGGTCGGCGCAACGGTCGACACCGCGTCGAAGAACGGCGCTGGTCCGAACGCCAAGGCCGTTCCCGTCGACGGTGCCCGCCCGGCCGGCACCGCAGCGGCGGAGGGCGCCGAGCAGTCGAAGGCGCGGCCGGCCGCCGAGCCGGTCACCACGGTCGACGGCGGGGCCGCCAGCGCCGGGGTCGACGGCGAGCCGACGGTCGCCGCGATGCCCGGTGAGGGCGGTCGGGGCGCCACCCCGACAAAGATCACCAGCACGGGCGAGAACGGCAAGCGGCCCAGCAAGCCCACCATCGACGAGCGCAGCGCCAAGCCCAGCAAGGTGACGGTCGAGAAGGACTGACCGCTGCGACCGCGACGCCAACCCGCCTCGACCGCGACCGGCCCACCCTCGGGTGGGCCGGTCGCCGCGCGCTGACGGCCGCTGCCGCTCACGGTGCGCCGGATCACGCTGGTTTACCTGCTCAAGCTGGCCGAACGGGACGGTCAACCGAGCTGGTTCCGACCCTGGCTCGATGCCGAGCGTGCCGCCCAGCAACTGCGCTGCTTCCAGCCCACGCTGATCCCCGGCCTGCTCCAGACCGAGAACTACGCCCGCGCCGTCCTACGGGGCGACGAGATGCTCAGCGAGGAGAGCGTGGGCAGACTGCTCGCCGGCCGGATGGACCGGCAGGCCATCTTCACCCAGAGCGATCCTCCGCAGTTCGTCGCGGTAATCGACGAGATGGTGCTGCGCCGCACCGGCGAGGAGATCCGGGGGCTCATGGCTGAGCAGATCACGCACCTGATTTCCTGTGCGGAGCAGCCGTGCGTCAGTGTGCACATTGTTCCGGCCGAGGTCGGACTCCACGTCGGACTGTCCGGTCCATTCGTCCTCGCCCGGGGTGCCGACGGCGGCTGGGTGGGGCATCTGGAGAACCAGCTTGGCGGCACGGTGGTGGACACCGAGGATGGTCTGGCTACGCTGCTGGCGAGATGGGAGAGCGTGCGAAACGAAGCCCTGTCCCGCCGGCAGTCCATCGAGCTGATGAAGAGGGTAGTGACGACATGGAGCTGAACGGGGCACGCTGGCGCAAGTCGACCCGCAGCGGTGCCAGCGGTGGCGACTGCGTCGAGGTGGCGGACAACCTGCCGGGGGTGGTCGGCGTCCGGGACAGCAAGGACCCGAGCGGGCCGGTGCTGACCTTCGCCCCCGCCGCCTGGCGCGCGTTCGTCGCCGCCGCCCGCCGACCCACCGCCTGACCCCGGAGATCCATCGTGCCGCAGAACGGGCCGCCGGCCGACGACCCGGACGGACAGCCAGCCGCGACGCCGGCCACGGAACCACGCGACCAACCGGCCGTGCAGCCGGGCACACCGTCGGCGGAGCTGCCACACCCGGTGCCGCAGCCCGGTCCGGATGTCGACGCGGAGGAGCCGCCGGCCGTACCGTCCGGGCGGTTCGGTACGCCGGGACGACCGCTGCGGCGCAGCAGCTTCCTGCTCGGCTTCACCGGCGCGCTCGGCGTGCTGCTGGCGTACACCCTGTATCTCGGCATCCGCAATGCCGGCGGCATCCTGGTGCTGGTGCTGATCGCGCTCTTCCTGGCGGTCGGGCTCAACCCGGCGGTGGTGCGGCTGCGCCGCTGGGGCCTGCCGCACGGCCTGGCGGTCGCGGTGGTGGCGCTGAGCGTGGTGTTGCTGCTCTGCGGCGGCGTGGTGGCGTTGGTCCCGCCGATCGTCACCCAGTCGGGTGAGTTCGTCGACCAGATCCCGAGCCTCCTCGAGGAGCTGCGGCGCAACCCGACGGTCAACGACCTGGTGGAGCGGTACGACGTGGTGGAGCGGGTGCAGAACGCGGCCAACGCGGAGACGGTGGGCCGGGCGCTGGGCGGGGTGCTCGGCGGCGCCCAGCTGATCTTCGGCACGGTCTTCCGGACGCTGACCGTGCTGGTGCTGACCATCTATTTCCTGGCGTACTTCAACCGGCTGCGCTCCCTGGGGTACGCGCTGGTGCCCCGCTCGCGCCGGGAACGCGTGCAGCTCATCGGCGACGAGATCCTGGCCAAGGTGGGCGCCTACATGGTCGGCGCGCTGAGCATCGCGGTGCTGGCCGGGGCGACCACCTTCGTCTTCGCGCTGATCGTCGGGTTGCCGTACCCGTTCGCGCTGGCCGTGGTGGTCGCGGTGACCGACCTGATCCCGCAGATCGGCGCCTCCCTCGGGGCGGTGATCGTGAGCCTGGTCGGGTTCGCCACCAGCCTGCCGGTGGGCATCGCCTGCGCGGTGTTCTTCCTGATCTATCAGCAGGTGGAGAACTACGTGATCTACCCGAAGGTGATGCGGCGCTCGGTGGAGGTCAACGAGGTGGCGGCCCTGCTCGCCGCGCTGCTCGGGGTGGCGCTGCTGGGCGTGGTGGGCGCGCTGATCGCCATTCCCACGGTGGCGGCGCTGCAACTGATCCTGCGCGAGGTGGTCCTCCCCCGCCAGGAGACCCGCTGACCGGGCGCGCGTGGGTCAGCCGGCCGGGTCGGCGAGGGGCCCGGGCACCGGCGTGTCGGCGAACGAGGCGACCGTGCGGTCGGCGTACGCGCTGACGTCGCCCTTCTCCATCGGGCCGTCCCAGGTCCTCGGCAGCGGCACCTCGACCGCGGGGTTCACGATGCGGACGATCTCGTCGAGCACCGTCTCCGCGTCGCCGACCCAGAGGTGCTTGGCGCCGGGCACCCCGACGACCTCGGCCTGCGGTACCGCGGCGAAGCGCTCCCGCGCCTCGGTCGGACGCAGGTAGTCGTCGAACTCCGGCACCAGGGCCACCAGCGGCCGGTCCGAGTCGGCCCAGACGGCCAACTCCGCCGGGGTGCAGAAGCGCAGCGGCGGGGAGAGCAGGATCGCCCCGGCGACCGCCGGGTCGTAGCCGTGCTTCAGGGCCAGGTCGGTGCCGAACGACCAGCCGACCAGCCAGATGTTCGGCAGTTCGGCGAACTCCGCGTACTCGATGGCGGCGGCCACGTCGTAGCGCTCGCCGACCGCGGCGTCGAAGGCGCCCTCGCTGGTTCCGCGCAGGCTACTGGTGCCCCGGGTGTTGAACCGGAGCACGGCCAGGTCGGCCAGCGCGGGCAGCCGCCAGGCCGCCTTGCGGAACACGTGGCTGTCCATCATCCCGCCGTGCGTCGGCAGCGGGTGCAGGCAAATCAGGGTGGCAACCGGCGCCCGGTCGGCCGGGAGAGCCAGCTCCCCGACCAGCCGCAGACCGTCGGCGGTGTGCAGCTCGATGTCCTCCCGACGGCCGGGCAGGATCGACGACGCGCGGATCGGTGTGCTCACCGGTCAAGTCTGTCGCGAAGTCGCCGCCGCCGCCCGCCCGGGCGCGAACGGGGTGATCCACGTCGCTCAGGCGTGGCGCGAGACGCCCGGCCGGGTTGCCGAGCCGTGGCGCGAGGTGCCCCGGCCGGGTCGCTCAGTAGCGCGGAGTGCCCCGGCCGCGCTGGACCGCCGGGCCGCGCCGGTCCCGGGCCCGCCAGCAGCCGCTGTGCCAGTGCCGCCGGTCGGTCAGGTCGCCCAGGCCGTCGGCCGGCCAGGCCACGAGGTGCGCCACCCCGGGCCGGATCTCCTGGTCACAACCGGGGCAGCGGTACGTCTTGACCGACGCGCCGGCGCCGATCCCGCGCACCTGCCACGCACCGTCGGTCCACTGCTGCACCGAGGCGACGCCCTGCCGGACCCGATCCGAATCCAGGTTGGCGTTCTCGTCCCGGCGGGGGCGGTTGCGACGGGGGCTCACAGTCACCAAGCGTACGGTCCGGCGGCCGGAGCGGCCCGGGCGGTCACCAGGCGGAGGGATCGTCCAGCGGCTCGGCGACCTGCGCCCCGCCCAGCACGGTCGCCACGTCGTCATCGGTGAACCCCTTGTCCGGGAAACCGAGGTGGGCGGTCAGATGGGCCTTGGGGAAGCCGAGCAGCTCAATCGCGCCCGGGCCGGAGCGGTAGGCCGGTCTGCCACCGATCGTCCGGTTTCCCTCGGTGCGATTCCCGACGATGCCGAGTCCGTACTGCAACTCGACGAAGATCTGCGCCTCGACCCCTCGGGTGACCACCAGCCGCGACTGGAACCCGGACGGGAACGATGCCACCTGCCCGTCGCAGGAGGTGACCCGGGCATCCGCCGGCAGCGTGGTGAGCCGCAGCGGGCCCCCGCAGCGGTACGCCTGGTCGAGCCGCAGCGCGGTGGCCACGTCGAACAGGCCGCGCCGGTCCTCGCCGGTGACGGTGGCCCGCGCGTACACTCCCGGGGCCGGTTGCCAGTGCCGCAGCCAGACCGGCTTGTCGTCGACCAGCGCAGCCTGCGACACCGATCCGTCGAAGACGCCCTTCCCGACCGGCACGGACGCGCTTCCCGGTAGGCCCGGGGCGTACCCGGGCAACGCCTCGGCCGACGCGGCCAGCTCCAGGGTGACCGCCCGCCCGCCCACGTCGAGCTGCGCCGTCTCCACCCCGGGGGTCACCGACCAGTAGAGGTACCGGAGGCGGCCCGGGGCGAACCCGAAGTGCAGCACGTTCGGATCGGCGCCGACCTGGTCGGGTCGGGCGGCCGCGCCTGGTACGCCGTCGGCCCGGGGCGGCACCGCGGACGCCACGGCGTCGGCCGGTCGGCCCAGCCCGGGCAGGACGCCGTCCAGGCCCGCCCCGGGGAGGTCCGCCGGGCCGACGGCCATGCCCACGCCGAGCACCGCCACCATGCCGAGCGCGGTGCCGGCGACGGTACGCCGGCGACGGACCCGGGCGCGGCCCCGGGTCACCGCGCCGGCCAGCAGCCGGTCGGTGTCCACGCTGCCCTCGGCGTGCTCGCGCAGTGTCTGGTCGATCCGCTGGTCGAGGTCGGTCACGGTCGGCTCCCGTTCGTCGTCGGGACGCCGCAGCGCTCCCGGAGGTTGGCGAGCGCACGCATGGCGTGGGTGCGGACGGTGACCGGCGAGCAGTCCAGGATCTGGGCGATGGTCGCGTCGTCGAGGTCCTCGTAGTAGCGCAGCACGAGCACGGCGCGCTGGCGGTCGGGCAGGCCGAGGATGAGCCGCCACATGGCGTCCCGGTCGGCCGCCTCGCCGCCGAGGTCACCGCGGTGCGGCTGGTCGACGAAGCTCGCGGTGGCCAGTTCGCGGTTGGAGCGACGCCGCCACCAGGAGTTGTTGGCGTTGACCAGCATCCGGCGCACGTACACGTCGGGCCGGTCGGCGCGGGAGATCCGACGCCAGTGCACGTACGCCCGGGACAGCACCTCCTGGGTGAGGTCCTCGGCCCGGTGCGGGTCGCCGGTGAGCAGCCGGGCCAGGCGGATCAGGGCCGGGCCGCGGCTGCCGACGTACTCCTCGAAGGTCACACCCTGCAGACGCCGCCCGGGCCGGCCGGCGTTGACACGCTCAGCGGTGCGAGTGGTCGCGGAAACCGCGGCGGGTCTTGCGGCCCAGGTAGCCGGCGGTGACCAGGTGTTCCAGCAGCGGCGCGGGCGCGAAGCCCGGCTCGCGCAGCTCCAGGTACAGCTCCCGCTGGATGGCCAGGGAGACGTCCAGCCCGACCACGTCGAGCAGCTCGAACGGGCCCATCGGGTAACCGCAGCCCAGCTTCATGGCGTGGTCGATGTCGTCGGCCGTGGAGTAGCTGGCCTCCAGCATCTTCACCGCGTCGTTCAGGTAGGGGAAGAGCAGGGCGTTGACGATGAAGCCGGAACGGTCGCCGCACACCACGCCGGTCTTGCCCAGCGCGGCGCAGACCGCCCGGGCGGTGGCCGTGGTCTCCGGCGAGGTGCGGATGGTGCGGACCACCTCGACCAGCGGCATGACCGGCGCCGGGTTGAAGAAGTGCAGCCCCACCACGTCGGCCGGCCGCTGGGTGGCCATCGCCACGTCGATCACCGGCAGCGAGGAGGTGGTGGTGGCCAGCACGACGCCCGGCTTGCAGATCTCGTCGAGGCTGGCGAAGAGCGCCTTCTTCACGCTCAGCTCCTCGACCACCGCCTCGACGACCAGGTCGACGTCGGCGAGGTGGTCCAGCGTCGCCGACCAGCTGATCCGGCTCAGCGCCGCGTCCCGGTCGGCCTCGGCGAGCTTGCCGCGGACGACGCCCTTGTTGAGCGAGGTCTTCACCGCCTCGCAGACCTTCGCGGACTTCTCCGCGCCCCGGGTGACCGAGACGACCTCGTAGCCGGCCTTCGCGAAGACCTCGATGATCCCGGTGGCCATCGTCCCCGAGCCCACGACGCCGACCTTCGCGATGGCGCGGGCGCCGTCGGCGAGCGCGGCCTCGGTGGTCAGCGGCGTCGCCTCGTCCGGTACGACCACCGGCGACCCGGGCCGCTCGTAGGTGTAGAAGCCCCGGCCGGACTTGCGGCCGAGCAGCCCCGCCGTGACCATCTGCTTGAGCAGCGGCACCGGGGCGTGCCGGCGGTCCCGCCCGCCGCGGCGGTACATCGTGTCCAGGATCTCGTACGCGGTGTCCAGACCGATCAGGTCCATCAGCGCCAGCGGGCCCATCGGCAGGCCGCAGCCGAGCTTCATGGCGGCGTCGATGTCCTCGCGGGTCGCGTAGTGCGACTCGAACATGCCGACCGCGTGGTTCAGGTAGCCGAAGAGCAGCGCGTTGGCGATGAAGCCGGCCCGGTCGTTGATGGTGACGTCGACCTTGCCGAGCCGGGCGCAGAGCGCCTCCACGTCGGCGACCACCTCGGGCGAGGTGACCACCGTGCGGACCACCTCGACCAGCTTCATCACCGGGGCCGGGTTGAAGAAGTGGATGCCGATGACCTGGTTGGGCCGCGTGGTGGCCACCGAGATCTCGGTGACGCTCAGCGACGAGGTGTTGGTGGCAAGGATGGTCTCCGGCCGGCAGACCCGGTCCAGCTCCGCGAAAATCCGCTGCTTGAGGTCAAGGTGCTCGGGCACCGCCTCGATGACCAGGTCGACGGAGTGCAGCGCGTCCAGCCCGACCGCGAAGTGCACCCGCTGGTGCAGCGCGTCCCGGTCCTCCGGCGCGAGCTTGCCCTTGGCGACCGCGCGGTCGGTGGAACCGGTGAGGTTGGCCCGGCCGCGCTCCAGCGCCGGCTCGGAGATCTCGACGGCCACCACGTCGATGCCGTTGCGGGCGAAGACCTCGACGATGCCGGCACCCATGGTGCCCAGTCCCACCACGCCCACGCTGCTGAACTCGCGCGCCACGACCGGCCTCCCCAAATGCTCCGCACGGCCGCTGAACGGCCGCTAAGGTTATGCGCGCGAGTCTGCCATGTGACGCTCGGTTGTCGAGACGCCGTGGCATATTTCACCCACCGCGCCCAGGGTGCTCCCGGGTGGCGGTCAGGTGGCCGGCACGCCGGTCAACGCCAGCAGCTCCGCGACGAACTCCGCCGGCCGCTCCAGGTGCGGGCTGTGCCCGCAACCCGGCAGGACCACCTCGTGGTACGCGCCGCCGGCCGCCGCGTACCGCTCCAGCACCGCCCGGGTCTGGCCGACCATCGGCTGCGCCGGGGCGGCGGACTCGCCGGGCCAGCCGGGCACCACGCCGAGCGAGCCGAGGTACGCCAGGTCGAACAGCGAGGTGTCCGAGACGATCACGTCGGCGTCACCGCGTACCCAGGTGACCGGCGGCTTGGCCGCGACGGCGACCAGTTCGTCGGCGAGCCGGAACCAGGTCGGCGCGAGCGCGTTGAGCACGCCACGCTCCCCCGGGGCGGTGCCCGGCCAGTTCGCCGAGGGCGCCGCCGTGCCGGGGTAGTTGTCGTCCCCGGTGGCGGTGGAGAGCAGGCTGTCCAGGAGCAGCTCCTCGTCGGCGCCGAGTGCGGCCGGCTCGGCGACGTACGCGCTGCGCAGCACCGACCGTGGGCTGGTGGGGGCGTCCGTGCCCCGGTCGCCGGCGGCCAGCCGGGCGACGAAGTCGGGGTTGACGGTGCCGGCGCCGGTACCGGCGAAGTCGGGGGTGGACGGCGTGCCGACCAGGTCACGGGTGCCGCCGAAGCCGTACGGCGAGACCGGTGCGGCCAGCAGCAGCCCGGCCACCCGGTGCGGGTGGTCGACCAGCAGCCGCATCGCCACTCCCCCGCCCAGCGAGTGCCCGACCACGACCGGGCGGGCGTCGGCCGAGCCGAACAGGTCGGAGTCGTCCAGCAGCGCGGCCACGTCGTCGGCGAAGTCGCGCAGACCGCGGGTGGCGTCCACCGGCGCGACCTCGGTGTCGCCGTAGCCGCGCAGGTCGGGAGCGACCACCCGCAGTGTCGGAGGCAGCCGACGGACCAGCGGCTCCCAGAACAGCGCCGACGAGCAGTTGCCGTGGATCAGCAGCACCGGCGTGCCGTCCGGCGGGCCGGCCACCCGTACCGCCTGGGTGATGCCGTTCGCCGTGACGGTGCGCTGCTCGGTCTCCATCCGCGGGATGGTGCCACGCCGCGGACCGCCGCACCAGGTGTCGACCGCCCATTCCGGGCGCTCCTCCAATGTGGCCGCGCCCGCTCATTCGAGGCCGGCCGACCAGGCGGGTGGGTCCCTGACCTCAGCGCGTTACCCGGCCTCAGCGTGGCGCGGCGCCGGGATTCAATGCGGCGCGTCTCCCGGGGTCAGCGCGGCGTCGACCGGGGTGCCGCGCGGCGCGGTGGGCGGCGGTGCCAGCGGCAGCGGCAGCGTGGGCCGGTGGTCGCGGCGGGCCGGGCCGAAGCTGAGCCCGACCGGGTCGGTGCGGGCCACCCCCGGGTCGAAGAGACGCAGCTCGGTACGGCCGACCCGGACCACGTCGCCGTCGGCGAGGCGTTCGGTGCCGGTGATCCGGCGGTCGTTGAGCCAGGTGCCGTTGGTCGAGCCCAGGTCGCGCAGCGTCGCCCCCTCCGGGGCCAGCCACACCTCGGCGTGCTGGCGGCTCAGGTGCGGGTCGGGGATGACCACGTGGGCGGTCGGTGCCCGCCCGATCAGCTGCGGTTCGGTACGCAGCCGGAAGCTCGCGCCCCGCATCGGCCCGCCGGCCACCGTCAACAGCGGCATCAGTTCCGGATGTTCCTCCATGGACAGTCAGTCCTCCACCCCACACCGTCACTCCGCGCGTCAGCCTGCCATCACACGGTAGTCGCCCATACCGACCGGCCGGCCATCTCGCCGCCTCCTCCCGGCCACCTCCCGTTCGACGGTTCGGGTGGCCCGGTTCGCTGACCTGCCGGTGGCCTGCCCTGATCAACGACCGGGCAGGGGGCGGTGACTTCGGTGCCGTCGGCGCGATCGCAGCCCTACCGGCGAGTAATCTAGACTTCCGCCATGACGGCTGTGCATGTCCCCGGTACCCCGGTCATCGAGGCGGGCCTTCTGGTCTCCACCAGCCCGGCGACCGGCGCGGAGGCCGGGCGACTCCCGATCGCCACCGAGGCCGACGTTCGGCAGGCGGTCGATCGCGCCCGCGCCGCCGGCGAGTGGTGGGCCGCGCTCGGCTTCACCGGTCGCCGGGAACGCCTGCTGCGCTGGCGCGCCCTGCTCGCCAAGCGGATCGAACAGCTCGCCGAGCTGGTGCACGTCGAGGGCGGCAAGCCGGTCGCCGACGCGATCGTCGAGATCGTCACCGCGATCGAGCACATCGACTGGGCCGCCCGCAACGCCGGCCGCGTGCTCGGCCCGCGCCGGGTGCGGTCCCGGCTGATCCTCGCCGAGTTCTCCGGTCACCTCGAATACCAGCCGCACGGGGTGGTTGGCGTGATCGGCCCGTGGAACTATCCGGTCTTCACCCCGATCGGCTCCGCCGCGTACGCCCTGGCGGCCGGCAACGCCGTGGTGTTCAAGCCCAGCGAGTACACCCCGGTCGTCGGCCAGTGGCTGGTGGACAGCTTCGCCGAGGTGGTGCCCGAGCAGCCGGTGTTCGCCGCGGTGCACGGGCTCGGCGACGTCGGCGCCGCGCTGTGCCGCTCCAGACTGGACAAACTCGCCTTCACCGGCTCCACGGCCACCGGCAAGAAGGTCATGGCCGCCTGCGCCGAGACACTGACCCCGGTGCTGATCGAGGCCGGCGGCAAGGACGCGATGATCGTCGACAGCGACGCCGACCTCGACGCCGCCGCCGAGGCGTGCGTCTGGGGTGGGCTGACCAACGCCGGCCAGACCTGCATCGGGATCGAGCGGGTCTACGCCGTCGACCCGATCTTCGACGCGTTTCTCGACAAGGTGGTGGCCCGCGCCGGCCGCCTGACCGTCGGGGCGGAGGGCGCCGACATCGGCCCGATCACCATGCCCGGCCAGCTCGACGTGATCCGCCGGCACATCGACGACGCCATCGTCTCGGGAGGTCGCGCCGTGCTCGGCGGCCCGGAGGCCGTGCAGCCGCCGTACGTGCACCCGACCGTGCTGGTGGACGTGCCGGAGGAGTCCGCCGCCGTCCGCGAGGAGACGTTCGGGCCGACGCTGACCATCACCCGGGTCCGCGACGCCGACGAGGCCGTGACCCGGGCCAACGCCCTGCCGTACGGCCTGGGTGGCTCGGTCTTCGGCCGGCGCCGCGCCGTGGCGATCGCCCGGCGGCTGCGCTCCGGGATGGCCTCGATCAACTCTGCCCTCACCTTCGCCGGGATGTCCACCCTGCCCTTCGGCGGGGTGGGTGACTCCGGCTTCGGGCGGATCCACGGTGCGGACGGGCTGCGCGAGTTCGGCCGGGCCAAGGCGATCACCCGCCGGCGGGCCCGCTCGCTGCTGCCGTCCATGACCTTCGAACGCACCCCGTCCGACATGGCCCGTCTCGTGAAGGCCATCAAGATGATGTACGGCAGGTGAGTGTCGGATAACCGATCCCGGCAGGGATAGGTGAATCCCATGTTTGTCCGCCGTGTTCGCGACGGCACATTGCGTTAAATGGGCCCCAATCGATTGCGTTACCGCCTTGTCGACAGTGACCGGTCGTGGAGCGCTCGGCAGCGACGTCGTCGCTCGGACTGGCTGGCACGCACCTTCCCCGACCTCGACCAGATGCACGTGATCGATCTCGGCGGCCGGCTCGGCACCTGGACCCGTGCCACCCTCCGACCGGCCCGGGTGACCGTGGTCAACCTGGAACAGCCGCCCGCCATCGTCCCCGACTGGGCCCGGGTCGAACGGGCCGACGCCTGCAACCTGCCGGCCCATCTGAGCGGCGACCGGTACGACCTGGTCTTCTCCAACTCGGTCCTGGAGCGCGTCGGCGGGCACGAGCGTCGGCTGCACGGTTCGCCGACGCGGTGCGCTCGCTCGCCGGACGGCACTGGGTGCAGACGCCCTACCGCTACTTCCCCATCGAACCGCGCTGGATCGCACCCGGGATGCAGTTCCTGCCGGTCCGGCTGCGTACCGAGGTGAGGCCGGCCGGCGTGCGCGGTCAGAAGAGGGTGAGCTCGTCCTTGACGATGCCGCGCAGCCTGTCGTAATCCACGACCACGCAGCGGATGCCCCGGTCGGCGGCGAGCACCCGCGCCTGCGGCTTGATCTCCTGGGCGGCGAAGACCCCGACCACCGGCGCCAGCAGCGGATCCCGGTTCATCAGTTCCAGGTAACGGGTGAGCTGCTCCACCCCGTCGATCTCACCGCGCCGCTTGATCTCGACCGCGACAGAGCCGGAGTTGGCGTCACGGCAGAGCAGGTCGACCGGCCCGATCGCCGTCATGTACTCCCGGCGGACCAGCGTGTACCCCTCGCCCAGCACACCCGGGTTGGCGGCCAGCAACTCCTGCAGGTGCGCCTCCACCCCGTCCTTGCGCAGACCAGGGTCCACGCCCAGCTCGTACGAGGTGTCCTGGAAGATCTCCTCCAGGGTGATCCGCAGCTCCTCACCGGCCTTGTTGACCACCCGCCACATGCCCGGGGCCTCCTCCAGCCGGCAGGGCGGGCTCATCCAGTTCAACGGCTTGTACGCCCGGTCGTCGGCGTGGATCGACACCGACCCGTCCGCCTTCACCATCAGCAACCGGGTGGCCAGCGGCAGATGAGCCGAGAGCCGTCCGACGTAGTCCACCGAGCACTTCGCAATGACCAACCGCACCCGACGAGGGTAGCCGAGTGCCTGCCGATCGCCACCGAGCGGCACTGGCGCGGCGGTGGGATGCTGAGACGGTGTTCGAAGTCCTCACCGGCACCGGCCTCGCCGCCTCGGCGGGGCTGAACGCCTACATACCCCTGCTCACCCTCGGTCTGCTCGCGCGCTACACCGACCTGATCGACCTGCCGAGCGGCTGGACCTGGCTCGGCAACGGGTGGGTCGTCGTCATCCTGGCCGTGCTGCTCGCCGTGGAGGTGGTGGCCGACAAGGTCCCCGTGGTCGACCACATCAACGACGTGGTGCAGACGGTGGTCCGCCCCACCGCCGGCGGCCTGGCCTTCGGCGCCGGCTCCTCGTCCGAGACGGTGACGGTCAGCGACCCCGGCAGCTTCTTCTCGTCACACCAGTGGGTGCCGGTGGTCACCGGAGTGCTGGTGGCGCTCGGCGTCCACCTGCTCAAGTCCGCCGCGCGCCCGGTCATCAACGCCACCACCGCCGGGTTCGGCGCCCCGGTGGCCAGCACCGCCGAGGACGCGACCAGCGTCGTGGTGTCGGTGGTCGCGATCATCCTGCCCGTGCTGGTGCTGGCCTTTTTGCTCGGGCTGGTGGCCTTCGTCTACTGGTTCCTGCGCCGACGTTCCGGGCGGCGTCGGGAACGTGAGGCGGCTCGGGCGGCTGGCTTCCGGGTCTGATGTCCTCGGGTTGCGGCTTGCGGGTTTTCGGTGGTTGCGCTTGGGGCTGGGGGGCGACCGTCCCCGGCTCCGGGCGGTCAGGCTTGATCCCTGCGCCGGGGACGGTCGCCCCCCAGCCCTGACTCTGGTCGCCGTCCGTGTGCCGGTTCCGGTTTAGCTCGAGGTACGTGGACTGTCGGTGGATATGCCGCTGGCCGGCACCCCAGTGTTCGGGTGCCGGCCAGCGATCATGTCGTGCGGTCGTGCTGTCGTGCTCTGGTGTGTCAGTTCCAGTGCTTGGCGACGAGGTCGGCGGCCTGCTGCTCCCACTGGGCGTAGGCGTCCGGGTAGGCCGAGACCTGCACGGTCTGCGCGGCGTCGGTCAGCGGCATGTCCTTCCAACC
>NZ_JBHSBO010000041.1:0-44847 GCF_042650685.1 Micromonospora sp. GCM10011542 | reverse complement strand
CCGTCACCAGCTAAGCCACCGCGTTGCAACGACCCCTCGAATCCGCCGCCTGGCGTTGTACAAGGGGCCCTTCTTAACGCGCAGCCGGAGGGTCGGTGCGCTTCGCCGAGGCGCCGGCACCCGATGCCGGGGTGTTAACAGGGGGCCCTTCCTCTACCGCAGGCGTTAACAGGGGGCCCTTCCTTTCACTTCTGCGGGTCGCTGGATCAGCACGGCGGCCAGCACCGCGCCGGTCAGCAGCAGCCCGGCGCACCAGGTCATCGCGGCCCGGAACGCGTCGGTCAGCTCCGCCTTCTGCTGGTACCCGCCACCGGAGAGGCCCACCAGCAGCGGCAGCGCGGCCACCGCCAACAGGCCGCCGGCCCGGGACGCGGCGTTGTTGAACCCGCTGGCCACCCCGGAGAAGCGGTCCTCGACCGCGGCGAGCACCGACGCGGTCAGCGGTGCCACCACCAGGGTGAGTCCGGCGCCGAAGAACAGCACCCCGGACAACACGTCCCGCCAGTAGCTGGCGCCCGGGTCGATGCCGCGCAGCAGCAGCAGACCGGCGGCGGCCAGCACCGGCCCGACGGTCAGCGGCAGCCGCGGGCCGATCCGCGCCGACAGCGCGCCGGCCCGGGCCGAGCCGACCAGCAGCAGCACCGTCAGCGGCAGCAGCGAGACGCCGGCGAGGAAGGCCGACCAGCCCACCACGTTCTGCAGGTAGACGGCGAGGAAGAAGGTGAAGCCGCTGAGCGCGGCGTAGACCACCACGGTGAAGACGTTCAGCACCGAGAAGAGCCGGCTGCGGAACAGCCCGAGGGGCAGCATCGCGGTGTCGCCGCGCCGCCGCTCCAGCAGCACGAAGGCCACCCCGGCCGCCACTCCGAGCAGCGCCGCCACCAGCACCGGGGCCGAGCGGTAGCCGCGTGCCGGCGCGTCGATCAGCGCGTACGTGACGCCGGCCAGCGCGAACGCGCCCAGCAGTGTCCCGGCCAGGTCGAACCGGCGGCGGGTGCGGCCCGGCCCCCGGGTACGCGACACGTTCTCGTCGCGGCTCTCCGGCACCCAGCGCAGGGTCGCCAGCAGCACCGGAACCGCCAGCAGCAGGTTGATGAAGAAGATCCACCGCCAGGACAGCGCGTCGATCAGCCAGCCTCCGATGAACGGGCCGAGCGCGGTGGACACCCCGGACAGCCCGGACCAGGCGCCGATCGCCCGTCCCCGGTCGTCCGGATGGAAGCTGGCCTGGAGCACCGAGAGCGACCCCGGTGTCAGCAGGGCGCCGCCGGCACCCTGGAGGAAGCGGGCGGCGATCAGCCAGCCGGTCCCCTGGGCCAGCCCGCACAGCACCGAGGCCGCGGTGAACCAGACCACCCCGAGCAGGAAGATCCGCCGCCGGCCGAACCGGTCGCCGAGATAGCCGCCGAGCAGGACGAACGCGGCCAGCATCAGCAGGTATCCGTTGACCGTCCACTGCAGATCGGCGACGTTCGCGCCGAGTTCCTCGCCGAGCCGGGGCAGCGCCACGTTGACGACGGTGCTGTCCAGGAAGACCATGCCGGAGGCGAGTACCGCGGCGAGCAGGGTGCCGCGACCGGCGGTGGTGCCCATCCGCAGTGCGGCCGCCGGTGGGGGTGCGTTCATGGTCACCAATCTGCCCTGCACCATGTGGGAGACGCCACGAAACGCCGAAACCCTGCCGGGGTACTGTGCGCAATCGCCGGGAGCCCGCAAGCTGGAGAGGTGTCGTCTGTGCGTACCAGATCAGGACCGCGCGTGGCGGTGGCCGCGCTCGTCGCGGCGCTGGCGCTCGGCGCGGCAGGCTGCGTCCCGTCGGACGAGCCGGACACGCCGCCGCCGAGCGGCGGTGGCAACGTCCTGCAGATGCTGGGCCAGCTGACCGTCGCGGGCGCCGGCTCGATGAAGGGCTACAGCCGGGAGCGGTTCCCGCACTGGCGGGACACCGGCAAGAACTGCGACGTGCGGGACAGCGTCCTGCAGCGCGACGGCAAGAACATCAAGCTCTCCGGCTGCAACGTGGTCGCGGGCCGCTGGGAGAGCGTGTACGACGGGCGCGTCGCGACCGATCCGTCCGAGGTGGACGTCGACCACATGGTGCCGCTGGCCAACGCGTGGCGCTCGGGCGCCGACGAGTGGGACGACGCGAAGCGCGGCGACTTCGCCAACGACACCACCCGACCGCAGCTCATCGCGGTTTCCGCGAGCTCCAACCGGGCAAAGGGTGACCAGGACCCGTCCCAGTGGAAACCGGCGAACCGGTCGTACTGGTGCCAGTACGCCGAGAACTGGGTGACGGTCAAGCATCACTGGCGGCTCACGGTGACCAGCGCCGAGAAGGCCGCCCTGACCGACATGTTGGAGGGCTGCACATGGGCGAGCAAGCCGTGACGGGGGCCGGGGCGAGCCCGGCCCCGGAGCAGGTGCCGGACGCGGGCGGCGACGACGCGGCCGCGGCGACCGGCAGCGCGCCGGCGGGGCCGGCCACCGCGGGCATGACCGTGGACGGCACGACGGGTACCGCCGCCGTGGTGCCGGGGGCCGGGATGAGTGCGGACGGCCCGAACCCGACCGCCGCCGCGTCGCCGGGCGCCGGGATGCAGGCGGACGTGGCCAGCGCCGGCACCCGCACCGCGGACCTCCTCGCGGGCCCCGGTGGGGTGATGACCGACGAGGTCGGCGTGGTCACCGGTGAGCTGACCCTGCGCAGCAGCTGGGCCGACGGGCGGGTCACGCTGAGCGTGCAGTACAAGGACGCCGACGAGTGGTACGCGGTGACCGGCGGTTCGGTGCCGCTGGCCGACCCGGCCGGGCTGGACGCGGTGCACGGCGTCGCGGTGGCCCTGCTACACCGCCCCGAGGGCTGATCCGGCCCGTCTAGCCGTACCGCGGGGGGCCGCCCAGGAAGTGGGCGACCCCCTGCGGCGTCACGGCGTCGGGATCAGCTCGCCCGGCGGGTCGACCGGGCCGGTGCCCTCGGCCGGGCGGACCAGCTCCACCTCGACCTCGTGCGGCCGGATCCGACCGGCTGCGATGTCCTCGGCGAAGTGGCAGGCGACCCGGTGCCCGCCGACCACGTCGCGCAGCGCCGGCCGCTCGTCGGCACAGCGGGTCGGCTGCGCCCACGGGCACCGGGTGTGGAACCGGCAGCCGGACGGCGGGTTGGTCGGCGAGGGCAGGTCGCCGGCGAGCAGGATCCGCTCCCGTCGGTCCTCCACCACCGGGTCGGGCACCGGCACCGCGGACATCAGCGCCCGGGTGTACGGGTGCATCGGCTCGCGGTACAGGTCGTCGCTGGACGCCTCCTCGACGAGCCCACCCAGGTACATCACGCCCACCGTGTCGGCGATGTGCCGCACCACCGCCAGGTCGTGCGCGATGATCAGGTACGTCAGGCCGCGCTCGTTCTGCAGGTCCTCCAGCAGGTTGAGCACCTGGGCCTGGATCGACACGTCCAGCGCGGACACCGGCTCATCGGCGACGATCAGGTCCGGGTTGAGCACCAGCGCCCGGGCGATGCCGATCCGCTGGCGCTGACCGCCGGAGAACTCGTGCGGGTACTTGCTCAGCGCGGAGGCGGGCAGGCCGACCGCCTCCAGCGTGTCGCGCAGCCGCCGGCTGGTCTCGGCCTTGTTGCCGGCCAGCCCGTGTGCCTTGAGCCCCTCCATCAGCAGCGACTCCACTGACTGGCGGGGGTCGAGGCTGGACAGCGGGTCCTGGAAGATCATCTGCATCCGTCGGCGGGCGTGGCGCATCGCCTCGCCCTTGAGCGAGCGCACGTCGGTGCCGTCGAAGACGATCTCGCCGTCGGTCGGCTCGACCAGCCGCAGCAGGCCGCGGCCCAGCGTCGACTTGCCGCAGCCCGACTCGCCGACCAGCCCGTACGTCTCGCCCTTGCGGATGCTCAGCGACACGCCGTCGACCGCGTAGACGTACCCGATGGTGCGGTCGAAGAGCAGCCCGCTCTTGATCGGAAAGTGGACCTTGACGTCGCGCAGTTCGACCAGGGGTCCGGTCTGTTCGGTCACGGGACCGCCACCTCCTCGGAGACGGGGTTGTTGCAGCGGAGGTCGCCGCCGGTTGCGGTGGGTTCGAGCGGCGGTGGGCCGTCCAGGCAGGCGTCCACGACGTTGTCGCAGCGCGGCGCGAACGCGCACCCCTCGGCCCACGGGATGTTGTCGGAGACCGACCCACGGATCGCGTGCAGCCGCTCGCCCCGGGGCGAGTCGAGCCGGGGCACCGAGCTGAGCAGCCCGTGGGTGTACGGGTGCCGCGCGTGCGCGAACAGCTCGTGCCGCCGGGCCCGCTCGACCACCCGGCCGCCGTAGAGGACGTTGACCGTGTCGCAGAGGCCGGCCACCACGCCCAGATCGTGCGTGATCATGATGAGCGCGGTGCCGGTCTCGTCGACCAACTGCTTGAGCAGGGTGAGGATCTGCGCCTGGATGGTCACGTCCAGCGCGGTGGTCGGCTCGTCGGCGATCAGCAGCCGCGGCTTGCAGGCCAGCGCGATGGCGATCAGTGCCCGCTGGCGCATCCCGCCTGAGATCTGGTGCGGGTACTCGCTGAGCCGCCGCTGCGGGTCCGGGATACCGACCGCGTCGAGCAGTTCCCGGGCCTCCCGCAGCGCCTGCTTGCGGTCCCGGCCCTGGTGCCGTTCCAGCACCTCGGCGACCTGGACGCCGATCGGAATGACCGGGTTCAGCGAGGAGAGCGGATCCTGGAAGATCATGCCGATCTCCCGGCCGCGCCGGTCCCGCATGTCGTCCGGCCGCAGCTTCAGCAGGTCGGTGCCCTCGAAGAGCACCTCGCCGGTGACCTTGTTGCCCCGCTTGGGCAGCAGGCCCATGATGGCGAGGCTGGTCACGCTCTTGCCACAGCCGGACTCGCCGACCAGGCCGACGGTCTGCCCCGGTTCCACGGTGAAGCTGACCTTGTCGACGGCGGTGAAGGGCCGCTCGCCGCGTCGCTGGAACACGACGCTCAGGTCTCGGACGTCGAGCAGGCTCATCGGATCACTTCCTCACTGCACAGGTCGTTCGCTCGCACCGTCGTCACCGCCGGTTCTTCGGGTCGATCGCCTCACGCATCGCCTCACCCAGCAGGGTGAAGCCGAGCGCGACCACGACGATCGCGAGCGCCGGGTAGTACGCCAGTTCCGGGCGGACCTCGAAATAGCGCTGGCCGTCCACGCCGAGCATCAGGCCCCACTCGGCGCGGTTGATGTCCGGGTCACCGAGGCCCAGGAAGGAGAGCGCCGCGGCGTCCAGGATGGCCACCGCGAAGGTCAGGGTGGCCTGCACGATCACCGCGGTCAGCGAGTTGGGCAGCATGTGCCGGAGCACGATGTTGCGCTCCTTGACGCCGAGGGCCCGGGCGGCGAGCACGTGGTCGCTCTCCCGCTGGGCCAGCATCGAGCCGCGCAGCAGCCGGGCGAAGATCGGCACATTCACGATGGCCACCGCGAAGATCACCGTCCACTGGCTCGACCGGCTGGCCATGGCGACCAGGGTGATCGCCAGCAGCAGGCTCGGCAGGGCCAGCATCACGTCGGTGAGCCGCATCAGCAGCACGTCGACCCAGCCGCCGAAGGCGCCGGCGACCGCGCCGACCAGCACGCCGAGCGCGAGACCGATGAGCGTGGCGAGGACGCCGACGAAGAGGGTCTGCCGGGCACCGTAGATCATCCGGGACAGGAAGTCCCGGCCGAGCGGGTCGGAGCCGAGCGGGAACTCGCTGCTGGCGCCGGGGATGCTGTCCACCGTGAGGTTCTTGGTCAGCTCGTCGAACCGGGCCACCGGGTCGTGCGGGGCGATCAGCGGGGCGAAGATCGCCACCAGGATGAACAGGCCGACGATGGTGGCGCCGACGATGGCGACCGGGTTGCGGCGGAGCCGGCGCACGGCGTCCCGGACGAGGCTGATCCCGCCCCGGTCGGCCGCGCTGGCGCGGGCCAACTCGTCCAGCCGCGCCTTCTTACGGTCGCCGAGCACGCCGATGCTGCGCTCGCTCATGCCCGGGCGCGGCTTGTCGTCCCCGCTACGGGGAGCCGGCGCGCCGGCCTGGGTGATCGGGTCACTCATCGCACACGCACCCTCGGGTCGATGAAGGCGTAGGAGAGGTCGACCAGCAGGTTGACCACCACGAAGATCAGCGCGGCGAGCAGGATGATCGCCTGGAGCACCGGGTAGTCCCGGCCACCGGTGATGGAGTCGGTGATCAGCGTGCCGATGCCGCCCCAGTTGTAGACCTTCTCGGTGAGCACCGCGCCGGAGAGCAGCGCGCCGGTCTGCAGGCCGATGGTGGTGACCACCGGGAGCAGCGCGTTGCGCAGGATGTGTCGACCCCGGATGGTGCGGTGCCGCAGGCCCTTGGCCTCGGCGGTACGCACGTAGTCCTCGTTGAGCACGTCCAGCACGCTGGCCCGGGTGATCCGCACGATCACCGCGAGCGGGATGGTGGCCAGCGTGACGGCCGGCAGGATCAGGTGCCAGAGCGCGTCGGCGCTGGCGTCGAACTCCCGGGTGAGCAGGCCGT
Source organism: Micromonospora sp. GCM10011542 (assembly GCF_042650685.1). Taxonomy (NCBI): domain Bacteria; kingdom Bacillati; phylum Actinomycetota; class Actinomycetes; order Micromonosporales; family Micromonosporaceae; genus Micromonospora; species Micromonospora sp. GCM10011542. The sequence goes on along the minus strand of NZ_JBHSBO010000041.1, from coordinate 38,310 downwards.
CCAGCACGAAGAACCCGGTCACTTCGGTGTTGTCCAGGCCGGTGGTGAGCCGTCCGGACGGCGGGAACCAGTGGATGTTCTGGGTGAAGACGTCCTTGAGCAGGTAGCCCAGGAAGAAGATCGGAATCGAGATGCCGAGCAGGGTGCCGGCGATGGTGAGGTTGTCGAGGAACCGGCCACGCCAGCGGGCGGCGAGGTAGCCGAGCGGCACCCCGAGCCCCACCGCGATGATCATCGCGGCGAGCGCCAGCTCGATGGTGGCCGGGAACGCACGGCCGATGACCTCGGTGACCGGGTCACCCGACCGGATCGAGTTGCCGAAGTCGCCGGTCAGCACCCGCTGCATGAACTTGCCGTACTGCACCAGGATCGGCTGGTCGTAGCCGAGCGCCTTGATCAGTAGGGCGCGGCGCTCCGGGGTGGCACGCTCGCCGAGCAGCGCCTCGACGGGGCCGCCGGGCAGGTTCCGCAGCCAGATGAAGATCAGCGCCGACAGCGCTATCAGCGTCACCGCCAGCTGTAGCAGGCGGCGGACTATGACTCGCAACATCTCTCACACACCAGACTCTCGATGATCGCGGAATCGGCCCGGGCCGGGAGGAGCCCCGGGCCCGGGCCGATCCACGCCTACGGCGTCAGCCGACGAACGTCACTTGCTGACGCTGACCGTGTTGAACCGCTCGTCGGTCAGCGGGCTGGCCACCAGCCCCTTGACGTCCTTGGTGACGACGATGGCCGGCGGCGCGTGCCAGAGCGGCACGGCCGGCAGCCACTTGGTGGCGATGTCCCGGTTGACCTGCTCCCAGGCCGCCTTCTTGCCGGCGTCGTCGACAGTGGCGTCGGCCTTGGTGATCGCGTCGAACATCTCGGTCATCGACTGGTCGCCAAACTCGACCTTGCCGCGGCCGAAGAACGTGCCGACGAAGTTGCCCGGGTCGTTGTAGTCACCGGTCCAGCCCAGGATGTGCAGGTCCTGCTTGCCGAACTGCTGCACGTCGTCCTTGAAGCCACCGTTCCACGGACGCGGCACGCCGTTGACCTTGATGCCCACGGCCTGCAGGTCGTTGGCCAGGACGGTGAAGATCTCCTGCGGGTTCGGCATGTACGGCCGGGTGACGTCCGGCGGGTAGTAGAAGTTCAGCGTCAGACCCTCGGCGCCGGCCTCCTTGAGCAGCTGCTTGGCCTTGTCCGGGTTGTACTCGTACTTCTGCACGTCCGGGGCGTAGCCGAGCACGGTGTCCGGCATGAACTCGTCGGCGACCTTGGCCCCACCCGGGCCCTTGGTCTGCACCAGCTGCTGACGGTTGAGGGCGTAGGCGAGCGCCTGGCGCACCCGCAGGTCCTTCAGCTTCGGGTTGTTCTTCTGGTTGATGCCCAGGTAGAGGATGTTGAACGCCGGGCGGGCGATGACCTGGAAGCCCTCACCCTCGAGCGCCTTGCGGTCGGCCGGGGCCGGGAAGTCGATGCCCTGGACGGTGCCGGCACGCAGCTCCTGCTTGCGGGTGCTCTCGTCCTTGATGATCTTGATGATCATCTTGTCCACCTTGGCCTTCTCGCCAAAGTAGTCCGGGTTCCGGTTCAGGGTGATCTCGTTCTTGGCCTTGTCCCAGCCGCCGAACGTGAACGGGCCGGTGCCCACCGGGTTGGTGGTGGCGAAGGCGCTGTACTCGAAGGAGTCGCCGTTCTGCTTCACCGTGTCGGCGTCGTACTTCTTCAGCGCGTCCGGGCTGGCGATCGAGAGCGAGGTCAGCGCGAAGGCACCCGGGAAGGCACCCTTGTACTGGTTGAGGGTGACCACGGCGGTGCCGTCGTCCTTCGCCTCGCACTTGTTGTAGAGCGGCTTGCCGGCGTCCGGGTTCTCGTTCTTGGCGAAGCCCCCGAAGACGTCCATGTAGTAGATCATCTGGGACTGGGCGGCGGCGCCCTTCATGTTGTACCAGCGGTCGAAGTTGTAGCAGACCGCTGCCGCGTTGAACGGCGTCCCGTCGTGGAACTTCACGCCCTGGCGCAGCTTGAAGGTCCAGACCTTGCCCTCGGGGTCGTGCTCCCAGCTCTCGGCCAGGCCACCCTGCAGCTCCGCCGTGCCGGGCTTGTGGCTGACCAGGGTGTCGAACATCTGCCGGACCGGCCGGAAGGACTCGCCGTCGTCGTTGAAGATCGGATCGAAGTTCTTCGGGTCACCGGCACCCGCGAAGATGAAGGTGCCGCCAGTCTTGGCCTCGCCACTGTCGCCGCCGCGCTCGCTCTCCGCGCAGCCGGCCGCGCCGACCGCCAGAGCGGCTACGGCCGCGATGGTCACAGCCGTTCTAAGCCTTCTCGCCTGCATCTCTCACCTCTGTCATGCGCATGACCACGCCGAGTTGTGGCTCGGTCCGTGTGCCGGAGGCTATGACACGTCACACGTAAGCGGAACGCCCGTCAGGCAATCGCTATCAACCCGACACCTTGCGCCCGGGTCTGACAGTCGGCGGCACGCCCGAGACACCGGGCGACACATCGATGCGTGCGAAGGGGGTGGCACCGACGAAGTCAGCACCACCCCCCGCGGTACGACTCAGACGGCCCGGCGCCCCTCGAAGGCCCGGCCCAGGGTGATCTCGTCGGCGTACTCCAGGTCGCCGCCGACCGGCAGCCCGCTGGCCAGCCGGGTCACCGCGATGCCCATCGGCTTGACCATCAGCGCCAGGTACGTGGCGGTCGCCTCGCCCTCGGTGTTCGGGTCGGTGGCCAGGATCAGCTCCCGCACCTCGCCGCCGCTCAACCGGGTCATCAGCTCACGGATGCGCAGATTGTCCGGCCCGATGCCCTCCAGCGGATTGATCGCCCCGCCAAGGACGTGGTAGCGGCCCCGGAACTCGCCGGTCCGCTCGATCGCCACGACGTCCTTGGGCTCCTCGACCACGCAGAGCACCTCGTCGGTACGGCGCTGGTCACGGCAGATCCGGCACTGCTCGGACTCGGCCACGTTGTAGCAGGTCGTGCAGAACCGCACCAGCTCCTTGACCTTGCGCAGCGCGCCGGCCAGCCGGTTGACGTCGGCAGGATCCGCCGACAGGACGTGGAAGGCGATCCGCTGGGCGCTCTTCGGGCCCACGCCGGGCAGCCGACCCAACTCGTCGATCAGGTCCTGGATGGCACCTTCGTACATCTGCCGGCTCAGAAACCGGGCAGGCCGAGGCCGCCCATGCCGCCGGCGACCGGGCCCATCTTGCGCTCGGTCAGCTCCCGCGCCGCCTCGGCGGCGTTGTGCACGGCCGCGACGACCAGGTCCTCCAGCGTCTCCACGTCTTCCGGGTCGACGGCCTTCGGATCGATCTTGATGGCCTTGAGCTCGCCGGAACCGGAGACGGTCGCGGTCACCAGGCCGCCGCCAGCGGTGCCGGTCAGCTCCGCCTCGGCCAGCTCGGCCTGCGCGGCGGCGATCTGCTGCTGCATCTTCTGCGCCTGCTTCAGCATCTGCTGCATGTTCGGCTGTCCACCTGGGCGCACGGATGGCTCCTTCTCGCACTCGTCTGCTCGGCCGCCGCCCAGCCTATCCGCTGTGACCGACCACGCCCCGCCCGGTGCTTCCGCCCACGCCGGGTTCCGGAGGACGATCCCGGGAGCCACCAGAGGAGGTGCCGATGTCCCGCGAACAGGCCGCGGCGGTCATGGACCGGCAGGCTCGCGCCTGCGCGGCGCTGGCCGCCCCGCTCTACGCCGACCTGCTCACCCGCGCTGCCGTGGACGTCCGGGCCGGCGGCCCGTGCGCCGAGGTGATCGCCGACCACTTGGACGCGCCGCCCGACGCCGCGGTGCCACTGCGGCTCCTCGGTGGGGTCCACGCGCTGGTGCTCACCGGCCGCGCGCCGGAACTCGCCCGCTGGTACCCGAGCGCCGGCGGAAGCTACCGACCCGACGACGCGGCGGACTGCTGGGCCGCGTTCCGCGCGGTCGTCGCCAACGATCCGGGAACGCTGCGCGGCTGGCTGCGCCGCCCGCCGCAGACCAACGAGGTCGGCCGGGCCAATCTGCTGCTCGCCGGCCTGCTGTACGCCCTGGACGCCGTCGGCGACCGGCCGGTCCGGCTGATCGAGCTGGGCGCGAGCGCCGGTCTGAACCTGCGCGCCGACCGGTTCCGGGTCGAGGCGAGCGGCTTCGCCTGCGGCCCGGCGGACTCCCCGGTGCGGTTGCCCGACGCCTGGCGGGGCGGAGGGCCCGACTGGCTTCGCGACGCGGCGGCCCGCCACCCGGAGCTGACCGTGGTGGAACGGCTCGGCTGCGACCCGACCCCGTTGGACCCGGGCAGCGACGACGGGTCGCTCGCACTGCGGGCGTACGTCTGGCCGGAGCACCGGGCCCGCGCGGAGCGGCTCGCCGGGGCACTCCACCTGGCCCGGCGGGTGCCCGCCCGGGTGGAGCCGGTGGGCGCGGCGGAGCTGCTGGCCGGCCTGGAGCCGCAACCGGGCACGCTGACGGTGGTCTGGCACTCGGTGATGCGGCAGTACGTGCCGGCCCCCGAGTGGGCCCGGGTCGACGCCGAACTCGATCGGCTGGCCGCGGCGGGCCGCAGCGACGCCCCGGTGGCACACCTGCTGTTCGAGCCTGACCTCACGGACAGGGGACGCTTCCAACTCCGCGCGCGGATCGGGGACGGCCCGCAGCGGCTGCTCGCGGAAGCGCACCCGCACGGCCTGCCCGCTTGGACCCCGTGACCGACCCGCTCATCCCGCCGGTGCCGCCGGCGGGCACCGCCCTGGGCATGGCCAGCCACACGTCGCACCCTTCCCGTTGCCCGCACGCCCCGCCAGCCGGTGGGCTTCGTGAGCCGAGTCGGGCCTAGCGGGCGTCCGCGTCGCTGATCTTCTCCGCGCCAAAGGCCTCCCGGAGCAGCCGTACCGCCTGCTCCTCGCTGGACTCCCGAGCGGTCTGCTCGTCGATCACCTCGTCCAGCGGCTCGTCGCCCGGGTCGAAGCCCTCGTAGGTCTTGGTCGCCGGGGCGGCGCCGCCGCGCATCGGGCCGTCGAAGTCCGGGTCGTACGGCGGCTCGCCGGCCCAGTCGGCGTCCGCGGTCTTGCGGGCCGGCTGGGCGGGACGCGGACCGCGTCCGGCCGCCGCGGCACGGGCCGCCGCGATGGCGCTGCTGACCGGTGCGCCGTTACTGCCGTTGCCGCTGGACCCGGCCGCCTGCCGGGGCGCGGCGGCAGGCTTCTGCGCCGTCGCCGGCCCGGCCGGTGCCGTGGTGGCGGCGGCCGACGGTGCGGCTGCCTGCGGGGAGACGCCGGCGGTGGGCGTGTCGGCGTCGGACGCCGATCCACCGGGACGGGCCGCCTCGGGCCAGTGGTCGTCCGACTCACCAGCCGGAGTGGCGGCGGGCGCGGATCCGGCGCCACCGAGGCGGGCTGGCTCGGGCCAGCCTTCGTCGTCATCCGGAGCGGTCCCGCTGGCGGAGGCGCCACCCGGCCGCCCGCTGCCGGCGGGGAAAGCGTCGGACCGCGCCGGTCCGCCGGACGCGGTCGCCGGAGCCGGGCGTGCCGGGGCGGGGGTACCCGGAGCCGGGCGTGCCGGGGCGGGAGCACCCGGCGCGGGAGGCGCCGGAGTCGAGGCCGTCGGGGCGGGAGCTGTCGTGGCGCGCGGGCCGCCGAGTGACATGCCACCCCGCTCGCCGGACACCTCGCAGCGGATCTGCCAGCGGCCGCCCAACTCCTCGTAGAGCGCGTCGGTGAGCACCGCCGCGTGGTCCGCCATCATCTTGGCCAGCACCGTCGACTTGACCGTCAGCACCAGCGTGTCGCCGTCGAGTTCCCGGACCACCGCGTCGCGCATCAGGGCGGCGATCCGCTTGTTGGTCCGGTTGACCTTGCCGACCACGTCGGGCCAGACCCGGCGTACGGCGACCGCGTCCAGCGCCCCGGCCGGCGCGGCACCCGGTCGGGGTGGCTCGGGGGTCGCCGGGTCGGGGAGCACCGCCGACGGCGGCACCACCCGGCGGGGCGCCGGCGAGCCGACTCCCGCGCCGGGCACGGCCGGCGCACCGGAGGTCGGCCGGTCGGCGGAGGGCGAAGCCGGGAGGTCGGTGGTCGAGGCCAGAGCGTTCGACGCGGGACGGGAGCCCGCTGTGGCCGGCCCTGCGGCGGCATGGTCCGGACCGGAGGCGGCCACCCCGGTCCGGGCGGCGGCAGCCGCCGGCGTGCCGGCGGTCTCCGGGTGTGGCGCGGCGGCAGCCGCGGTCGGGGCGGGACCCGCTGGGCGTACCCCTGGGGTGTGGGTGGCCGGCGCGGGGCCGGCGGCGGCCAGCGGCGCGTCGGTGCCGGCCAGGGTGAGCCGGCGCTCCATCCGTTCCAGGCGTTGGAGCAGGCCGCCGGTGGAGTCGTCCGCGCCGGGCAGCAGCATCCGGGCGCAGATCAGCTCCAGCAGCAGCCGGGGCGCGGTGGTGCCGCGCATCTCCACCAGGCCGTCGTGCACGATGTCGGCGCAGCGGGAGAGCGTGCCGGGGCCGAGCTGCTGGGCCTGGGCGGCCATCCGCTCGATCTGGTCGGCCGGGCCGTCGATCAGGCCCTTGGCGGCGGCGTCCGGCACCTGCTGGAGCACGATCAGGTCGCGCAGCCGCTCCAGCAGGTCCGAGGCGAACCGGCGGGCGTCGTGCCCGGCCTCGGCCACCCGGTCGACGGTGGCGTACGCGGCAGCGCCGTCCCCGGCGGCCAGCGCGTCGCACATCTCGTCGATCAGCGCCGCGTCGGTGACGCCGAGCAGCGCCGCGGCCCGGGCGTAGGTGACGCCCTCCGGGCCGGCGCCGGCGATGAGCTGGTCGAGCACCGAGAGGCTGTCCCGGGCGCTGCCACCGCCGGCGCGGACCACCAGCGGGAAGACCGCCGGCTCGACGGTGACCCCCTCGGCCTGGGTGAGCTGCTCCAGGTACGGGCGGAGCACCTTCGGCGGGATCAGCCGGAACGGGTAGTGGTGGGTCCGCGACTTGATCGTGCCGAGGACCTTCTCCGGCTCGGTGGTGGCGAAGATGAACTTGACGTACTCCGGAGGCTCCTCGACCAGCTTGAGCAGGGCGTTGAAGCCGGCCGACGAGACCATGTGCGCCTCGTCGATGATGTAGATCTTGAAGCGGCTGCTGGCCGGCGCGAAGAAGGCACGCTCGCGCAGCTCGCGGGCGTCGTCGACGCCGCCGTGGCTGGCCGCGTCAATCTCGATCACGTCGATCGAGCCGGCGCCGTCGGTGGCCAGCGAGCGGCAGGAGTCACACTTGCCACACGGCTCGGGGGTGGGGCCCTGCTCACAGTTGAGCGAGCGGGCCAGGATCCGGGCGCTGGTGGTCTTGCCGCAGCCGCGCGGGCCGGAGAAGAGGTAGGCGTGGTTGAGCCGCCCGCTGCGCAGCGCCTGCGACAACGGCTCGGTGACGTGTTCCTGCCCGATGACCTCGGCGAAGGTACGCGGCCGGTACTTGCGGTAGAGCGCCAGCGTCACTCGTCCCGCCTCCTCTCGACCGAGCCATTCTGCGCCGGTCCGCTGCGGGTGACCACCCACCCCGCCGGCCTGTCCGGGTTGCCCCGCTTGATCAACTCGGCTTGCCGGAAGTCGCGGTGTCGGTCCGCCCGGGACACCCCGACATCACGGAGGTCGAGTGGATCAACCGGCCCACAGACAGAAAGGCCTCCCGTGCACCCGGCAGAGCTCGCTTATCCTTGCTGCCTTCCGGCCCTGGGGAGGTTCACGAGATACCGCCGCACGGGAGGTGACGCCCAGCCTACCCGACCGCTCGTCGATCTTCAGGGGGTGGTGGCGTGTCCCGGCCGACACGGGCCTGTATCCTGGCTCGCGGAGGATTCGCCTAGAGGCCTAGGGCGCACGCTTGGAAAGCGTGTTGGGTTAACACCCTCACGAGTTCGAATCTCGTATCCTCCGCTCGCTTGAGCAGCACGAACGTCAGGGTCGGCCCCATCGGGGCCGGCCCTGAGTCGTCTCCACGTCGCTCTCGCCCAGTTGTCGTCCCACCTGCCCCGTCCGGCCCGTCCGGCCACCCGGCACCAGGCAGGCGGCCCGCCCGACAGTCCGCGACAACCTGATTCGATCAGCCATCACCGGCTGGCCATCCACCCTTGAACGGGGGCCGATTGGTTGATCTTCCGGCCCAGCAGCCCGGCTACGGTGGCGCCATGATCGACTTCTCCAACGGTTCCGTGTTCAAACTGAGTCCGTGCAATCCAGCCGACATCGCCCCTGCGATCGCACCCCTGCTGATTCCTGGCGAGCAGATGGTGTCGTGCTTCAAGGCCGCTCGGGACTTTGTCGTGTTCACGGACAAGCGTCTGATCGCGGTTAATGTTCAAGGAATTACCGGCAAGAAGCGAGACTTCACCTCTCTTCCGTATAGCAAGATTCAGGCATTCTCGATCGAGACTGCCGGCACCTTCGATCTCGACGCCGAACTCGACCTGTGGTTCAGCGGGCTCGGGAAGGTTCGGCTGGAGTTCAAGGGGAACTCGGACATTCGGCAGCTCGGGCACATGGTCGCCTCCTACGTGCTGTAAGCATGGACACCGTCAGGGCCGGCCCCACCGGGACCGGCCCTGCATCGTCTGCACGACTGCTCTCCGCAGGTCGGTCCTGTAGAGCTTGGCCGAATTGAGAACGGCGTGCTGGAGATCAGCCCCCTCCAGAATCGCCTCGTCATGCTGCGCCGCAAACAGCCGCGCCGCACGGAAGCGTGCATTCCGGGCAGAGCAGCCGACCATTTCCGCCTTGACCAGATCCGCACCGGAAGAAATCAGCGCCCTGCAGGTGGGCGTTGTTCAGGTTCGCGTCGCCGAGATTGGCCTCCTCGAACCGGACGCCCGCCAGATCCGAGTTGGCGAGGTAGGCGCCGGTCAGATCGAGACGGCTAAAATCCGCGCCCCGGAAATCGAGGAAATCGCCCACAGGTAGGCCCTGTCCGAGGACGCGGCGAACCACTCCTCGATCGCCGCCCTGGCGTCCGGGCTGGCCGGCCAGCGGATCACGTCGACGCTGCTCCGCTTGTACCTGAACCCCACCCTGCCGTCCCATCCCCTACGAGCGGCGACCCGCGCATCGAGAGCGGCCAAGGCACTCGGCAACGGGGTTGCGGAGTCGAGGATGACATTCTGCCCATAGGCACGCCGGCCAGGCGGCCCCGGCCGCAGCCAGCCTCACCGCCGGCGAATCCGCGGCCGGGACCCGACGGGTACGGTCCGGGGATCGATGACGGCGGACGCCGATCCGTCGTACACATGTTCCATCCACAGGCTGTGGATGCCGGGGGGATCTCGATGGCTTACCAGCTCAGCGCGGTGGTCGCGGACGCTGACCTGCTCCGCGAGCGGACCGCGGACCTGGACCACGCGGTCCTCGGCGAGCTGCGTCAGGACTTCGGGTCACGCCGCAACTCGTCGTGGAGCTGACCGGGTCACTGCCCGACTTCGCGGTGGACGAGCCCGGCCCGGAGCGTCCGTTCCACCTGGTGCTCTCCCCGGCGCTGGTGGCGGTGCTGGCGGACTGGTCGCGGCAGGGTCCGGTCGCGTACCTGGAGGCGGAGTTCGGCGGTGGCGCCGGCTACCAGTCGGCCGTGGTGTGGCTGGGCGGGGCCCCGGTCTGGGGGCCACGTTTCGACCAGCTCTTCGAGGCCCCGCGACCGCACTGGCCGATCAACGCGGCCCTCGCCGAGCTGGGCGCCGAGCCCGGGGACTGGATCGACCTCTTCGCCGAGCTGGGGCTGCACGTCGAGCGGAACACCACCGGCTGGCTGGCGCACGGCCGCCGGCGGCTCAGCGCCGACTACTGGGACGAGCTGGCCGACGAGTGGGAAAACCGGCAATCCGTCGAGCGGCAGCAACCTGATCGCCCCGGTCCCGTTGGGGACTGGGGGATTCCATGAAATCGCGACAATTCGTGTTCATTGCCATGCTGCTGACGGCTGCCTCGATCGCGGGCAGCGGCAGCCAGCCACCCGGACCGGGGGCCAGCGGGGCGGTCGAGGTGGTCAACCTGGAGGGCCTGCCGGAAATCGAGTTCGGCGACACCGAGGGTGAGTTGACCCAACGTGGCGCGCTGCGCACCGACGTGACCCTGTGCGGCCCGACGCTGACCGATCACGACGAGGTCAGTCCGGTCTTCGTCGAGGAACGGCTGGTGCTGCTCTGGGCCGGCGACCCGATGCGGACGCCGGAGGGCGTCACCGTCGGCACGCCGGTCGCCGAGGTCTGGTCGCGATATCCGTCGGTACGCCACCTGCACGCTCCACGGGGGACGTACCGGCTCGACGGGCTGCTGGCCAGCCAGGGCGACCGGGCGTACCTGTTCCTGCACGACGGGGAGACGGTCCGCAAGGTCATCGCGGGGTACGCCGACTGGGCCGAGCGCCTCTTCGACGAGGGCCAGGGCCCCTGCTGACCGAAAACGCCCGGCCGATCCTCGCGGATCGTCCGGGCGTTCTCGCTGTTCACGAGCGGTGGCGGCGGGATTTGAACCCGCGGAGGGCGTTAACCCTCACACGCTTTCGAGGCGTGCTCCTTAGGCCACTCGGACACGCCACCGCCGACGAGGGTACAGGACGCCGGGTTGCGACGCCGAACCGGTATCGCCGGAAGCGGCCTGGCAGGATCGTTGGCATGAGTACGCACATCGGCGCGAAGCCGGGCGAGATCGCCGAGCGGGTCCTGATGCCGGGCGACCCGCTGCGGGCCAAGTGGATCGCGGAGACCTACCTCGAGGGCGCCACCTGCTACTCGACCGTCCGGGGCATGCTGGGCTTCACCGGCCGCTGGAACGGCGTCGAGGTCTCCGTCCAGGGCTCCGGCATGGGGATGCCGTCCGCCTCCATCTACGCCCACGAGCTGATCAACGAGTACGGCGTGAAGACGCTGATCCGGGTCGGCTCCTGCGGTGCCCTCAGTGAGGACCTCCAGCTGCGCGACGTGGTGGCCGCGATCGGTTCGTCCACCGACTCGAACATGAACCGGATGCGCTTCGACGGGCTGATCGACTACGCCCCGGTGGCCGACTTCGGGCTGCTGCGTACCTCGGTCGAGGTGGCGGAGCGGCGCGGCATCACCATGCGCGTGGGGCCGATCCTGGCCGCGGACGCCTTCTACACGGACCGGCCGGACCTCTACGACACGCTCGCCGACTACGGCGTGCTGGCGGTGGAGATGGAGTCCGCGGCGCTCTACACGATCGCCGCGAGGTTCAAGGCCCGGGCGCTGACCGTGCTGACCGTCAGCGACCACATCAAGACCGGCGAGAAGACCACCTCCGCCGAGCGCGAGCAGACCTTCAGCGAGATGGTCGAGATCGCCCTGGACACCATCATCGCCTGACCGTCGGGACGGCAGCACCACCAGGAGCGTGATGACTGTGCGGCATGAATATGCCCCACAGTCATCACGCTCTTTCGCATCACGCCCGCCCGACCGCCCGGTCGGACAGCCGCCTCCCTCGGGGAGAGCCGAGCGGTGCGGTCAGCGGAAGAAGGCGCGCAGCACGGCGGCGGTCTCGGTCTCCAGCACGCCGCCGTAGACCTCGGGGCGGTGGTTGAGCCGGCGGTCGCGCAGCACGTCCCAGAGTGAGCCGGACGCGCCGGTCTTCGGCTCCCAGGCGCCGAAGACGACGGTGGAGACGCGGGCCAGCACCAGCGCGCCCGCGCACATGGTGCACGGTTCCAGGGTCACCACCAGGGTGCAGCCGTCCAGCCGCCACCGGCCGGCCCGTTCGGCGCCCCGGCGCAGCGCCAGCACCTCGGCGTGCGCGGTCGGGTCGCCGGTCAGCTCCCGCTCGTTGCGAGCGGCCGCCAGTTCCGTACCGTCCGGGCCGTAGAGGACCGCGCCGACCGGGATGTCGTCCACCGGGTCGGCGTCGGTGTCGGCTTCGGCGGCACCGGAGGGGCCGGTGACCGCGACCTCCAGGGCCCGGCGCATCCACAGCTCGTGCCGTTGCCGGCGACCGGCCTCACCGAGATCGGCCAGGCCCTCGTGGGCGCCCGGTCCCACGCGGCGCACCGCGCCGGGGGTCGGCTGCCCCGGCCGGACCGTCTCCAGCGCCGGATCGGTGGCGTCGGCCGGCTCCGAGCCGCCCAGGGGCAGGGACCCGCCGCCCGGGTCGGCGCCGGTGGGATCAGACCTCACGCAGTTCCTCGACCTCGTCGGCGCAGCCGAGCACCTGGCACACCTCGGCGGTGACGTCGGCCGGCAGCATGCCTTCCAGGGCGCAGAGGGCCAGCAGCTTCTGCGCGGAGACTCCCAGGTCGGCGAGGAGGTCGGCGTCGCCCACCGGGTCGGCCTCCGGGTCGACCGCGGGCTGTTCGCTCTCCTCGTCGCCGCCGGCGGCCGGACGCGGCTCGTCGCCGTCCTCGATCCCGGTGACCGACGTCTTCAGATCCCCCACCAGCAGCGCACCGAGCCGGGACTCTTCGGCGTACGCCGAGTCCGACCCGAAGACCCGCAGGTCCTCGCCCTCGTCGAGCCGCAGGATCACCAGGTACGCGTCATCCGCCTCGACGAAGAGCAGCGACACGTCGGCGTCCTGGTCGACGTCGCGCAACCGGTCGGCGACCTCGTCAATGTCGTTGGCACCGCGCAGACTGACCTCGGCGGCGGTCCAGCCGCTGTCGTCGCGCACCACGGCCGCAGCGAAGTACGACACGGTCCCCCCAATAGCCTCGGCACAGCACGCCGACTCGTTACGCGTGCACGTTAGCCGGTCGGGTCGGCAGGCGACCGGTCAACGCCCCGAAGGGCCGGCCATTCCTGACAAAGTCGGATCAACCGGCTACCCGGCGACGGGTGGCGATCAGCTGTCGCAGGCGCTCGCTGCGCAGCCGCTGCGGCCGCTCGCGCTGGCGTACCGTTCGGGCTCCCGCCAGCTCGGCGAGCACCTGCAGGCGGCGGCGACTCCGGTCGGGGTCCAGCCGCGGGGTGTTCCAGGCCATAGTGCCGAGCGTGCCGAGTCTCGGCGGCCACGTCAAGACGGCGTTCGCTGCGCAGCCGACCCGCCACGCCGCGCAGTCACCGCCGCCGGTTCCCGCCCGTGCCGGCCTCGCTCACCAGAGCGGCCAGTCGCCGCTGGTGGCCCAGCGGACCGCCACCACGGCGGCGGCGATGCTCCAGCCGCCGGCGGTGACGATGGCGACCCCGGTGGCCACCCCACGGTCGCCGAACCGGACCAGCACCAGGGCGACCAGCCAGGCCAGCAGCCCGGCCACCACAGTCCACCACGCGTAACTGGCCACGTCAGTGCCGAGCAGGCCGAAGAGCAGCAGCCACAGGGTGGCCGCTCCGCCACCGGCGGCGACGCCCGCTCCGGTGACCGGGTGGGGCTCGCGGTAGGTGGGGCGCGTCGGCGGACCGGCCGGGAAGAGCCCCGACGGGGTACGCGGCACCGGGCGCGGAACCGCCCCGTGCTCCGGGGCGGGGAAGGACGGGTCGATCGCCACCGTCGCTGCCTCCCCTCGCGCGCCGCTCGTGCCCACGGTACCGGTCTGCCAGGATGGCCGGATGCCCTCGCCGATGATCGGCCGTCGGGTGCGCGCCGCGTACCCGATCCTGTTGCTGCTCGCCCCCGTGCTGGCCGCCGGCTGCGCCACCACCCGGCCGGGTGTGCCGGACGGCGCCGCGCCGACGCCACCGGGCATCTGGGCCACCGCCGACCAGCCCTCGTCGCCGTCGGCCGCACCATCGTCCGCCGTGCCGGCCACCCCGGCGCCGTCGTCGGCCAAGCCGTCGACCGCCGCACCCCGCGTCGGGCTGCGGCACGTCTTCCCGGTACGCGCCGGCAACGTCGCCTACCACCCGACGCACTCCGCGTACCCGGGGACGGACATCTTCGCCGACTGCGGCGAGCCGGTCGTCGCGGTGACCGACGGGACGGTGCTGGAGGTCAGCCGCACCGACCGGTACGACAAGCGGGGGCCCCAGGGTCCGAACAACGGGGGCCTGTCGGTGTCCCTGCGCGGCGACGACGGGGTGCGTTACTACGGCTCGCACCTCAGTGTCGTCGCCGGCGGCGTGCAGCCGGGCGTACGGGTCAGGGCCGGCCAGCAACTCGGCAAGGTGGGCCGTACCGGCAACGCGAACAACGTCTGCCACCTGCACTTCGGCATCTCGCCCGCGTGCACGGGCCGCGACGGCTGGTGGATCCGGCGCGGGGTGGTCTGGCCGGCGCCCTACCTGGATTCCTGGCGCCGTGGCGGCAACCGGGAGCCGGCCGCCGAGGTCACCGCCTGGCAGCGGAAACACGGCTGCCCGAAGGCTCCCTGAGGGCCGGCGCAGCGGCTAGGTTCGGTGGGATGAACGCCCGGGACCCCATCGCCGACCTCCGCCGGATCGCGTTCCTGTTGGAGCGCGCGAACGAGGCCACCTACCGGGTCCGGGCGTTCCGCTCGGCGGCCAAGGCGCTGGCCGGCCTGCCGGCGGCGGAGCTGGCCGAGCGGGCCGGCAACGGCACCCTCACCGAGATGGCCGGGGTCGGTGACGTCACGGCCCGGTGCGTGGCCGAGTCGCTGACCGGCGAGGAGCCGGTCTACCTGCGCCGGTTGATGGCCACCGAGGGCAGCGACCTGGACGCCGAGGCCACCGCCCTGCGTACCGCGCTGCGCGGCGACTGCCACACCCACTCGGACTGGTCCGACGGCGGCTCGCCGATCGAGGAGATGGCGCTGGCCGCCGTGGAGCTGGGCCACGAGTACCTGGTGCTGACCGACCACTCGCCCCGGCTGAAGGTGGCCCGGGGGCTGACCGCCGACCGGCTGCGCCGGCAACTGGATCACGTGGCGCAGGTCAACGCAGCGCTGCCGGACGGGTTCCGGATCCTCACCGGGATCGAGGTGGACATCCTGGCCGACGGTTCACTGGACCAGGACGAGGAGCTGCTGTCCCGGCTGGACGTGGTGGTCGGCTCGGTACACAGCGGGCTGAACGACGAGCGGTCGAAGATGACCCGACGGATGCTGGCCGCCGTCGCCAACCCGCACCTGGACGTTCTGGGCCACTGCACCGGCCGGATGGTGTCGTCCCGACCGGCCGGGGTGACCGGGCCCGGCGACCGGGGTCACCGCGCCCGGACCCGGGGGGAGAGCGACTTCGACGCGGACGCCGTCTTCGCCGCCTGCGCCGAGCACGACGTCGCCGTGGAGATCAACTCTCGGCCGGAGCGGCAGGACCCGCCGAAACGGCTGATCCGTCGGGCCCTGGAGGCGGGCTGCCGGTTCGCCATCAACACCGACGCGCACGCCCCCGGCCAGCTCGACTGGCAGCGGTTCGGCTGCGAACGCGCCGCCCGCTGCGGAGTGGGTGCCGACCAGGTGATCAACACCTGGTCGGCGGAGGAACTCGTCGCCTGGACCAACGACCGCCGCTGACCTGATCGGCGGGACCTTATTCCGTCGCGCGACCAGCGCGCGGTCAGTGCGGCCCCCGCGCCCAGCCAGCGCGCGGTCAGCGCCGGACGGGCTCCGCCGCCGGGGCTGCGGGAGCGCTGGCGCCGAGCACCGGCCGGGGTCGGCGGCGACCCAGCACGCCCTGCGACACCGCGACCCCGAGCAGCACGATGAACGCGCCCACGGGCTGGTGCCAGTTGAGCCGCTCGTCGAGCGCCAGGGCACCGATGAGCACCGCGAAGACCGGGATCAGGTAGGTGACGGTGGAGGCGGTGCTCGCCCCGGCCACCCGGATGTTGCGCATGTTGATGACGAAGGCGACGCCCGTGCCGAGCGCGCCGAGCATCAGGACGCTGGCCACCACCCCGGCCGAGAGCTCGGTGGGCAGCGGCGGCGTGCCCGCCACGAACGGGGTGACGATTGCGAGCTGCGCGGCGGCGAGCAGCAGCTGTGCCGCCGAGAGCGAGAGCCCCGAGTGCGAGCTGCCGGCGATGAACCGCTTCTGGTACGGGATGGCGACGCCGTAGCAGGCGGCCGCGCCGAAGCACATCAACTGCCCGGTGAAATGGGCCCCGCCGATGCCCTCCCAGACGCCGAGCACCACCAGCACCCCGAGGAAGCCCAGCCCGAGACCGACCGTGCGCCGCACGGTCAGCCGCTCGGTGCGGAAGACCAGCACCGCCAGCGGCAGCACGATCAGTGGCGTGGTGGCGTTCCAGATGCCGGCCAGCATCGACTCGACCCGCTGCTCCCCGTAGCCGAAGAGGGTGAACGGCACGGCGACGCCGAACGCGGCGACCACCATGAGGTGCGCCCAGACCCGGGGCTCGTTGGGCAGCCGGTCGCGCAGCACGGCGAGCACCAGCAGCAGGGTCAGCGCACCGGCGGTGACCCGGTAGAGGGTGAGCTGCACCGGGTGCAGCTCGGCCACCCCGACCTTGATGAACAGGAAACTGGAGCCCCAGATCGCGGCGAGCGCGAGGAAGCCCGGCAGCCAGGCGCGCAGCGGCGCTCTGTCAGGAGTGATGTCGGCGGTCACCCCTGACACTCTGCCGGAGCGGTACGACAATGTCCCCCCGACTTTCGGACACGGTGTCGGCCGCCACAGTGCCCTTTCCGTACGGGTACGGCGGGGCGGCGACCGACCCGGTCGGCGTGTCGACCCGGGCCACCGGAAACCCGCCCAACCCGCCGTCCGAACACGACAAATGCCGTCGACATCGGGGCCCGGTGGTCCCGTAGGGTCGAAGCGTGGGACGAATCGATGAACTAGCCAACCGCTACGTGGCCGAGTGGGCGCCGTTGAGCCCGACCGGTGCGACCTATGTCGGCATCGCCGGCCATGACGACCAGCTCGACGACCTGTCGCCCGAGGGTTACCGGGCGCGCGCCGACCTGACCCGTCGGACGCTCGCCGACCTGGAGGTGATCGAGCCGGAGACCGAGGCGGAACGGATCGCCAAGGAGGCCATGCAGGAACGGCTCGGCCTGGACGTGGCCCGCTACGAGGCCGGCGAGGCCACCAGCGAGGTCAACGTGATCGCCAGCGGGCTGCACGACATCCGCATGGTGTTCGACCTGATGCCGACCGCGACGGCCGACGAGCAGGCCAACGTCGCCGCCCGACTCAACGGCTTCGCCGGAGCGCTCGAGGGCTACAAGACCACGCTGCGCGAGGCGCTCGCCGCCGGCCAGGTGAGCTCGAAGGTGCAGCTGGTCGAGGTCGCCAAGCAGTGCGACATCTGGACCGACCCGGCCGGGGACAACTTCTTCCACGGGCTGGTCGAGCGGTTGGGCGCGGACGGCACGCTCGGTGCCGAGTTGCGCCGGGGCGCGGCGGCGGCCACCGCGGCGACGGCCGAGTTCGGCCAGTTCCTGCGCACCGAGCTGGCCCCGCACGGGCGTGACAAGCAGGCCGCCGGCCGGGAGCGCTACGAGCTCGCCTCGCAGTACTTCCTCGGGGCCAGGGTCGACCTGGACGAGACCTACGCCTGGGGCTTCGCGGAGCTGGCCCGCCTGGAGGGCGAGATGCGGGCCGTTGCCGCGCGCATCGCGGGTCCCGGTGCCAGCGTCGACGAGGCGGTGGCCAAGCTGGACGCCGACCCGGCCCGGACCATCCAAGGCAAGGAGGCGTTCCGGGACTGGATGCAGGCGCTGGCCGACAAGGCGATCGGCGAGCTGCACGGCACCCACTTCGACATCCCGGAGCAGGTACGCCGGATCGAGTGCTGCCTGGCTCCGACCAGCGACGGGGCCATCTACTACACCGGGCCCAGCGAGGACTTCTCCCGTCCGGGTCGGATGTGGTGGGCGGTGCCGCAGGGCATCACCGACTTCTCCACCTGGCGTGAGGTGACCACGGTCTACCACGAGGGCGTACCGGGCCATCACCTCCAGGTCGCGCAGACCGCGGTCCGGGCCGACCTGCTCAACCGCTGGCAGCGGCTGCTGTGCTGGGTCTCCGGGCACGGCGAGGGCTGGGCGCTCTACTCGGAGCGCCTGATGGATGAGCTGGGCTACCTGGAGGACCCGGGCGACAAGTTGGGCATGCTCGACGGCCAGGCGATGCGGGCGGCGCGCGTGATCGTGGACATCGGCATGCACCTGGAGCTGGAGATCCCGAAGGACAACCCGTTCGGTTTCCACCCGGGTGAGCGGTGGACGCCCGAGTTGGGCTGGGAGTTCATGCGGGCGCACTGCCGGGTGCCGGACGCGAACCTGCGCTTCGAGTTGAACCGCTACCTGGGCTGGCCGGGCCAGGCGCCGTCGTACAAGGTCGGTGAGCGGATCTGGTTGCAGGCCCGCGAGGACGCCAAGGCCCGCAAGGGTGCGGACTTCGACCTCCGGGAGTTCCACCGGCAGGCGCTCGACCTGGGTTCGCTCGGGCTCGACCCGCTGCGTCGGGCGCTGGCCCGGCTCTGAGTCGTACCGGCAACGGTCGGAAGGGCGGGAACGGCTGCGGGCGCTGGCGCGCGGCCGTTCTTCCGCTCAGCCGAGGGTCAGCGCCAACGCCGGCCGGGCGGTCAGCGTGTCGCTGGTGACGTACGCCAGGTCGATGACCGGGTCGGTGAACGTGATCGGGATGGGTGAGGTGATCGGGATGCCGCCCGGCAGCGGCAGGTCCGGGGTCAGCGTGATCTTGATCCCGAGCAGTCGGCCGACGAACCGGGTGGCGTAGAAGGCGACGTTGCCCCGCACCGTCAGCCGGTCGGTCGCGTACCGCTGGGTGCGCCCCTCGGGACCGTCGGCCCGCAGCAGGAAGTCGTCGGTGACCGCCTGCCGCATGCTGAACTTCAGCACCTTCAGGGTGCCCTTCTCGGTCCGCAGGTCGGTGATCCCGTCGAACCGCAGCCCGGTCATGGTGACCTTGGAACCGGTGAGCTTGGACGGCGTCTGCGCCACCTTCGGCAGGGTCCGATCGGCGGCGATGCGCGGCAGCGGCTTGCCGGGTTCCACCTTGCCCGGCGCGGTCGGTGCGCCGGGTCGGGTCGGTTGGGGTGCCGGGCAGGCCGTGGACCCGGGACGGGGCGTCGGCCTGCCGGTCGGGCTCGCCGTCGGGGTGGCGATCGGGCTCGCCGTCGGGGTGATGGTCGGTCGCGCCGACGGCGTGGCGGTGTCCTTGCGACCGCCACCGGTGAGCAGGTCTCCGATGCCGTCCAGGATGTCGGTGATCACGTTGCCGCCCGAGGTCTGCTCCGGTTGCGGACCCGGGCTGACCGTCGGCGTCGCCGGGGACGGGCTGCGGCTGGGTGGCGTGGACGGGGTGGAGGCCCTCGACGGGGTGGGGCAGGCGGCCGCAACGGGCAGGGTCGGCGCGGCCCGCACGGGTCGGGGCTGGGTGGCCACCAGGCCGGTGGCGGACAGGCCGAGCACCACCAGCGCGACGGCGAAGGCTCGCGGCTCACCGGAGCCGCCCGGTCGTTCGGGTGGTACGCCCGCCCCGGCCGCGGTGTCCTCGCCCTGCGGGCTGCCCGGCGTCGCGTCCCGCGCCCCGCTGCCCGCCATCAGCTCGTCGGTCAGGTCCGGGTCGTCGGAGCCCGACCGGGCCGGGTCGCCCGACGCCGATGCTTCGGCTCCGGTCCGCTCCGGCCCGGGTGCCGCGGTCGGCGTCCAGGCGAAGGCGAGGGCGCTGCCCACGATGCCGAGCAGCAGGCCGAGGAAGAAGCCGCTCAGGTTGAGCCCGATCAACGAGTAGACCGCGGTCACCGCCGCGACGATCGAGTAGAACAATCGCTGCGCCGGCGTGAACCAGAGCAGCAGTCCGCAGGTCACCAGGATGACGGGGATCAGCAGGGAGAGCAGACCGGTGGC
Organism: Micromonospora sp. GCM10011542; assembly: GCF_042650685.1. Classification (NCBI taxonomy): domain Bacteria; kingdom Bacillati; phylum Actinomycetota; class Actinomycetes; order Micromonosporales; family Micromonosporaceae; genus Micromonospora; species Micromonospora sp. GCM10011542. Next base: position 18,626 of record NZ_JBHSBO010000041.1, on the reverse strand, counting down.
TCCGCTGTGGAAGCTCAGGCCGTTGAGCGTCATCCGGGTGGAGCCGAACATCTCCACCCCGGCCAGGGCGACGATCAGGCCGCCCCAGAACGGTCGGCTCTGCCGCCAGCGGCGGAAGCTCCGCCAGGCCTGGGCCGGACCACCGGGCCGGGCATGTGACGGGTTGGCGGTTGTCACGTACTCCTCCTGGCGCAGCGGGGCGGGGGACACGGACCGGGCCCGCGGCGGTTGCCCACCGCGGGCCGCGGCTCAGCTCAGAAGCACTCCTTGCCCTTGGCGTCATCGCCCACGTTGACCTTCAACCGGAGCCCGACCAGGTTGAAGGTGGCCGCGGTGGTGTACCGGGACACCTGCTGGAGGTTGGTGATGGTGACGTGGTCGGAGTTCTGGCCGAACGAACCGGCCTGCGCCGTCGGGTTCAGGTCGGTCGCGTCCCGGCCGATCCTGATGTTGGTGAACGTCGCGTTGCCCTTCAGCGAGTCCATCGCGATCAGCAGGTCCTTGGCCCGGGCGGGCTCCCTGCCCTCGCCGGCGTTGATGGTGAGCACCACCGGCAGGCCCGGCAGATCGGCGCGGACGGACTGGCAGAGCTTGTACAACTCCGCGCTGCTGATCTCGGAGAGGGCGACCGGGTGGACCTCGCCGGGCTTGCCGTCCTTCCCCTTCTCGCGCACGATGCCGCCGTACTGCTTGAAGCCGTCGCCCTCGAGGCGCTCAGCGCCGATCTTGAACGTCTGCCCGGACACGGTGAGGTCGGACGCGATCGCGCCGGTCGACATGCCGAACAGGATGGCGCCGGCGGCGGCAGTCGCGGGCACCATCATGGCGGCGAACCGCCGCCACCGGGTACGACCGGGGTTGTCGATCCGATCCTGCACGGTTCCTCCTCAGGGGATGCGCGCGGTGCCGGTCTCGGACTGGCGGCCCGCACCGGGCCCGTCACCTGTTACCGGCTGGTAACGAACGAGCATGATGGTGCACCCGAGGAGGCGCGCGTCACAACCCCCGGCCTACCCGCTGGTAACACCTGCGGGCCATAGAGCGACGCGTCTGTCACGCCGGCGCACACGGCGCCGCCCGGCAAAGACTCCATAGCGGACAATCACCAACAAGATCCGTCACGTTCGGTAACCGAATCATTGATAGGTAACAATCGGACAACGACAACGTGGGGCGCTTTGTAAAGCACCGAGGGGTGGACCGCAACGGTCCACCCCTCGGGTCGCGCACACTCACACGACGATCAGCGCTTCTCCACCTCGTCCGCGGCGGGACGCTGGGTCGGCACGGATGGGTCGTCGGCCTTCCAGTTCGTCGACGCCGGCGGAATCTCATCGCTGAGCGGACCGCCTGCGGGCTCGGTCCTGGGCTGCTCGAGCGTTGCGGAGTCGTCGCGTACCGGCTCCTGGTCCACCCGGGTCGACGCCGGGGCGGCGGCCGACGCGGCCGCCGCGGTCTCGGCGCGGTGCCGGGCGGTGCCGCCGTTGGGCCGCGTCACCAGCCACACGCCGGCAACGAGGGCGAGCAGACCGAGGACACCGGCGGCGATCGGACCCCACACCTTGATCAGGCCGATCTTGAAGCGGTTGTCCTTGACGGTCTCGGCGCTACGGCTGACCGTCTCGTCGGTGTAGTTGAAGTCCGCGTCCAGCAGCACGGTGGGGGCGCCGGTGTCCGGGCGCAACTCCTTGCGCTGCTGCTCCCGGACGTTCACGTAGGAGCCGGTCACGGGGTCGACCCAGAGCGTCCGGGTGTTGCTGTAGACGATCTGGCCGCTGGTGGCGCCGGGAGCGAACTTGCCGACCAGCGTCTTGAGGCTGCTCTCCGGGGTGGCCAGCACCTCGTTCTCGATCCGCTGCTCGAAGCGGTACGTCTCGACGCCCTTGATGGTCTCGGTGCCCTTGAACTTCGCCGGGAGGGCCTTCTTCAGGTCACGGTCGAAGACCTGGTAGTCGCGCTTTCCAGTGCCGAACGGGAACTTGTAGATCTGGCCGGCGTACGTCACGTTGCCGGCCGGGGTCTCCTTCGCCCCGGTCTCGTTGAGCCACTGCTCCTTCCACGGGGCGGCCGCTCCGGAGATCCGGTAGAGGGCCAGCTCAGTGCTGTACTGGCTGACCACGTCCTGGTTGTCGGCACGCCGGACCGTCTGGTAGACGTCCCAGATCACCGCGTCGCCCTTGAGTTCCTTCGGCAGCCGGTCCTTCGTGTCCTCCGGTTGCGGAATGACCTCGACGTTGGACAGCAGGGTGGCCTGCGGGACCTCGATGCTCACCGAGCTTCCGTTGGCGGTGATCTTCAGGAACCGGGCGTCCTTCGCTTCCGCGACGGACTTCGTCGGTTCGAGGTCATAGGGCAGCTTGGTCACGGCGGGGGCTACGTAGAACGGCAGCCCGGCCGCGAAGACCAGCAACAAGACGCCCAGCCCGAACAGCGCGGCGCCCACGCGAAGCTTCACTCATCCTCCTGTAACCTGCCGCCCTACGACCTGTTGTCCGGGGCACCCGATCCTTAACATGGCGGGAGGTTACTCTCCGGTTACCCTCAAAGCGACCCCCTGGATGTCCAGATGTCCACAGCCGCCGCGCCATCCGCTTCGGAGCCTTCGGTCACCGGCCGGCTTCCCGCCCTCGACGCGCTGCGTGCGATCGGCGCCGCCGCGGTCGTCGGCCACCACGTCGGATTCCACACCGGCGTCAGCATGAACACGTCCTGGGGCGGCTGGCTGGCGCGGCTCGACGTCGGCGTCGCCATCTTCTTCGTACTCTCCGGTTTCCTGCTGTTCCGGCCGTGGGCGCTCAACGCCGCGACCGGGCGACCCCGGCCACCCGCCGGGAGGTACCTCTGGCGGCGGGCGCTGCGGATCCTGCCGGCCTACTGGCTGGCGGTCGTGGTCTGCCTAATCGTCCTGCCGCAGAACCGGCCGGCGTCCGCCGGTGACTGGATCCGGCACCTCACCTTCACCCAGATCTATCAGGCCGGCCAACTGCGCCACGGGCTCAGCCAGACCTGGAGTCTCGCCACCGAAGTCGCGTTCTACCTGATCCTGCCGCTGGTCGCCGTGCTCGCCGTCGGCCGGACGTGGCGTCCCGTCCGCACCGTCCTCATCGCCAGCGGGGGAGTCCTCGTGACGGCGGGGTGGCTCACCATGATGGCCTTCGGCTGGCTCGACGCCGCCCTGCACACCATGTGGCTCCCCTCGTACGGCGGCTGGTTCAGCGCGGGCATGGCCCTGGCGGCGGCGCACGTCGCGCTGCGGACCGGGACCGCGCCGCCCGCCTTCCGGGTGCTCGACGACCTCGCCTCGGCACCTGTCGCCTGCTGGGTCGCGGCCGTCGGCCTCCTGGCGATCGCGACCACGCCCGTCGCCGGGCCCCGCGACCTCGCCGAACCGACCGCCGCCGAGTTCGCGGTCAAGCTCGCCCTCTACCTCGGGATCGCCGCGCTGATCCTGATTCCGGTGGCGTTCGGTGGGCCGAGCCGGGTCAAGGAGACATTCGGCAACAGCTCGGCCCGGTGGCTCGGTGCGGTCTCCTACGGCCTGTTCCTGTGGCACCCGATGGTCCTGGAACTCATCTACCTGGTGGACGACCGGCCACTGTTCACCGGGGGGTTCGTCAGCACCTTCGCCCTCACCATGGTCTTCGCCCTGATCTACGCCGCGGTCAGCTACCACGGCGTCGAGCGGCCCATGCAGCTGCTCGGCTCGCGGTGGGGCCGCCGGCCGGCCGGAGCGGGCCGGGCGCCCGGAGCGCCGGCCCTCGACGCGGCCGCGGCTTCCCCGGGCGCTCCGCCGTCCGCCGTCGGGACCGGCACCCCGGCACCGACGGTCGGCACGTCACGCTGAGCAGCGCTGGCCCATCGGGGCATTGCCGGCCGTGAGGTCCAACCCCTAATGTGACGCCCGTCGCTAAATTACCTGAGAGTAGGGTTCGCGTGGAGCGTTGCGTCGGCACGCCGGGACACGTGTTGTTCCTCAACTGGCGGGACACCCGAAACCCCGAGGGTGGCGGTTCCGAGGTGTACGTGGAACGGATCGCCGCCGAGCTGGTGGCGCGCGGTTTCCGCGCCACCCTGTTCTGCGCCGCCCACGGTCAGGCCCCGGCCGACGAGGTCAACGAGGCGGGTGTACGGCTGGTGCGGCGCGGTGGCCGGCACACCGTCTACCTCTGGGCGGCGCTCTGCTACCTGGCCGGCGCACTGGGCCTGGGCCCGCTGGCGGCCCGGCGGGGCGGCCGGCCCGACATCCTGGTCGACGTCTGCAACGGCCTGCCGTTCCTCGCTCCACTGTGGGCGCGACGGCCGGTGGTCAAGCTGATCCACCATGTGCACCGCGAGCAGTGGCCGGTGGTGCTCCCCCGGTGGGCCGCCCGGTTCGGCTGGTGGGTCGAGTCGTCGCTCGCCGTACGCGTCTACCGGCGGTGCCGCTACGTCACCGTCTCCGATGCCACCCGTCAGGAACTGGCCACGCTCGGCGTACCGCCGGAGCAGGTCGCGGTCGTGCACAACGGCACGCCCGACCTGCCCCGCACCGACGCCGAGCGGGCGCCGTTCCCGCTGCTCGTGACGCTGAACCGCCTGGTGCCGCACAAGCGGGTGGAGGTGGCGCTGCGGGCCGTCGCGGCCCTCGCCGGCGAGCTGCCCCAACTTCGGCTGGTGGTCGCCGGCCAGGGCTGGTGGGAGCCGCACCTGCGCGAGGTCGCCGCGGAGCTGGACATCACCGACCGGGTGGACTTCCGCGGCTTCGTGACCGAGGAGGAGAAGGCCGCCCTGCTCGCCTCGGCGTGGGTCGCCCTGACCCCGTCACTGAAGGAGGGCTGGGGCCTGACGATCGTGGAAGCGGGATCGGCGGGCACGCCCACGGTGGCGTTCCGGGAAGCGGGCGGCGTGGCCGAAGCCGTCGTCGACGGGCGCACCGGCCTGCTGGCCGACGACATCGACGACTACCTGGCGAAGGTGCGCACGCTGCTGCACGAGGACGAGATGCGACGCGAGATGGGCGCTCACGCCCGCGAGCACGCGGCGAGCTTCACGTGGCAGGCCGCGGGTGGACGCTTCGCGGCCCTGCTGGAGGGTGCGGAGTCGCCCCGCCCAGTGCAGCGGCGGGGCGAGCCGTCCTACCTGATGCCGTAGACCTCGGGGGCGTACGGGTCCTGCTTCCCGGCCTGCTTGGCCGCTTCCGAAGCGCTCCTGGCCTCCGCGGCGGCCTCGGCTTCCGTGGCGGTCGCGGCGGCTGAGATACCGCCGAGAGCCAGGATCCCCAGCAACGCCGCCACCAGGCCGGACGCGACCAGGGTCATACTTCTACGCATGCCGATCCTCCAATGGCGAGACGTGCGAGCGGACGTTACCACGCGGTAGCCCGCCTGCGTAGCGCCGAAAGGACGGCAGCCAGGACCACCAGAAGGGCGGTACCGAGCGCCGCCACCACGGCCCAGCGGGCGGGCCGCGCCGCCGCCGGTCCGGCCGGTACGGCCGGGTTGCGGTAGAGGGTCAGAGACGGTCCGTCGTGGACGACCTGGAGGCCGGCGAGGGCCGCCGGGTCCACGCCGCCGGAGACCCGGTGCTGCACGACCACCCAGCGCACGCCGGTGGCCGCGACGGGCCGCCCGTCGGCCAGTGTCCGGCGCACCTCGCGGAGCCGTGGATTCTCCCCGGCCACCGCGACGTCGCCGACCCGGAGCGTGTCGTCGGTCAGCACGGTCCCCGGCAGGTAGCGGGGCGCGGGGTCCAGGACGACCCGACCGGGATTCCACGGGTACGCCCGGTAGGCGCTCAGCGGCAGCGCGAGGATCTCACCCGGTTCGCCGTGCACGCGCTCGGCGACGAGCCGCCAGTCCGCCGGGTAGCTCACCGGACGGAGCCGGCCGGCACCGCCGAACGCGAGGTCCGGCAGGACGGCCACCGGCAGGAACAGCAGACCGACCAGGACCACCCCCGCCACCTCGCGGTCGACCCGGGCCACCAGCCGCTCGGCGCCCAACGCCGCGCACACCACCAGCAGCAGGGCGTACGGGGCCAGGAACTTCTGACCGTCGCGGAGCAGCCCCGCCCCCGGCAGGTGCACCACCGCCCAGCGCAGCGCGGCGTCCCCGCCGGGGAGCACCCCGAGGGCGGCGAGGAGGAAGCCCGCCCCGGCGAGCACCGCCAGCCGCACCGCCGTACCCGCAGGCAGTCGGCGGCGCACCAGGCCGACGCCGACACCGGCCAGGACCAGCAGCACCAGCGTCGCCAGCGGCACCAGCGGGGCGGCACGACTGGCGGGAGTGGCCTGCGCGTTCCAGATACCGCCGGTGCCCGCGAGTGCCACCAGCGGGCCGGCCCAGTTCTCGGCGCGCGCCGCGAACGCCGCCACCCCGGCCGGGTCGGAGGAACCGCCCGCACCGGTGACCAGTGCGGCAGTCACCCAGGGGGTGTTGAGCAGCGCGACACCGGCCACCGCGAGCGCCGACCGGCGCGGACGCGTCCGGTCGGGCACCAGCAGGACCACCGTGCCCAGCGCGATCAGCCCGCCGGTCGGGGTGATGGCGGCGGGCGCGGCGGCGAGCACCACCCGGGCGAGCGCCCCGTCGCGTCCCGCCCGCAGGTCCAGCGCCGCCCGCACCAGCCAGGGCAGCGCGGCGTACGCGAGAAGCAGCCCCCACTGCCCGATCAGCAGCCGTTCGGCGAGGTAGGGCGTCCACGCGTACGCCACCGCGGCGAACAGCCGCACTACGCGCCGGTCGGTCGGCACCAGCCGGCCGGCGCCGACGGCGGCCAGGAGGACCGCACCGCCCAGCACCAGCCGCTGCACCAACCAGCCCGGCACGAGCTGGGTGACCAGGGAGACCAGCGCGTCCATCGGCACCGCCCGGGGCAGGCTCTGCGCCGGGGCGACGAGATCCCAGCTCAGCGGCTGCCGGGGTACGAACACCATGTCGTACAGCAGCGCGTAGCCCGGCGCCGCGAGCGGGGCCAGCACCAGCACCGTGACGGCCGCCGCCACGGCGTACAGCGGCAGCCGGTCCCGCGCCGACCCGTTCACGCCGGCGGGCCGCTCACCCATTCACGGTGCCGGCACCACCCGGCCGACGGTGATCAGCTTGGTGCAGAGGCCCACGCCAGGGGTGCGGATGGTGACCTCGACCGCGTCCCCGGCGCCCTCCAGCGGGAAGTACAGCTGGTTCAGCCCACGCTTCACGGTGATCTCCCGGGTGGCGTTCCCGAGCCGCACGAGCGCGGTGGAGTCGCCCGAGCTCAGGTAGCCGAAGTGCACCACGTAGGGCCACTCCTCCAGGTACCCGTCCAGCGGGACCCGGGTGGGCCGACCACCCTGCGCCAGGTGCCCGCAGTCCCCCGCCGGCCCGGGGAGGATCTTCCGTCCCTCCACCACGGCCGGGCGGATCCGCCCGTTCACGTCGAACGTCGACGGCTGCTCGGCCTCCGCCACGAACACGGGTCGGCGTTCCGCCGGGCGGAAGAAGTGCGACTGGAGATTGTCCGGCCAGAAGTATCCGGCGACGACGCGGTCCGGGACGACCGTGTCGAGGAAGACGGTCCCCGGCGGCGCGACGGCCAGCTCGGCCTGCGTCGTCGCGAGGTACTCGCGTCCGTGCTTGGTGCTCCAGTTCTCCCCGAACCGGGCCGTGCTCCACAGCGTCCCCACGGAGATGGTGGCCAGCAGGGCGATCATGGCGACCAGGCCGACCGCGAAGGCGCCCGGCTCCCGCAGGACCGTCGGCACCGGCCACGCCGCCACGTCGTCCTCGTCGGTGTCCTTCGTCCCGAGCAACGCCGCGCCGACACATATCGCGGCGACCAGCACCACGTCCGCGACATAGCGGGGCACCAGGCCGATCAACGGACTGAGCGCGCCGCCGAGGCGGGTGGCGGCGAAGAGCACGCCGACCAACCCGAGGTACGACGCGAGCAGCAGCCAGGCCCGGCCCGCCGACGGGCGCCGCCGGACGGTGACCACGACCAGCGTCGCCAGCACGGCCCACGACAACCACTTGGCGATGTCGTACGGGTCCACCAGCGGTGGCCCGTCCCCGGCGTACGTCCAGCGCCAGGGACCGCCGAGCAGACCCGGCACCAGGGTGTCGCCGACCAGGTCGCCGAAGAAGGTGAGGATCTGGCCGACGGACGTCCCCGCGGTCACCTCACCGGCGGGCCGGGGCAGGTAGACCGCCAGGTAGCCCGCCGACAGCACCGTGAGCACCAGCCAGGCGGGCCAGTACTGGCGCACCGCCGTCCCCACGCTGCGCCAGAGTCCGCCCCGGGTGAAGAGGAAGACGGTCAGCAGGAACAGCAGCGGCACGACGAGCAGCGACTTGGTGTCGAAGAGCAGGCCAAACACCACCCACACGGCGACCGCCACGAGGTGCCGGAGCCGACGGGTACGCACGTACCGGACCTGGGCCCCCACCGCGAGGACCAGTGCCAGCTGCATCGGCAGGACGAGCAGGCCGACCAGCCACAGCGAGGACACCTCCAGCGTCAGCGGGCTGAACAGGAACAGGCACAGCGGGACGAGCAGCCCCCAGCCCGGCCGGAGCAGGTCACGCAGCAGCCGGTAGAAGGCGATGCCGACCGCCGCCTGCCCGAACGCCAGCAGCAGCACCCAGGGCCAGGTGATGAAACCGGCCGCCCGCACCATCAGCCACGCCACCAGCAGACCACCCGGCATGAGGTGGTTGTTGAAGATCCCGAGCAGGAAGTCCGCGTCCGGCCGCGTGTCGAGGGCCTGGGCGGCGATGACGAACTCGTCCTGGGAGAACCAGCCACGGGTGGCGAGGCCGGCGCGCCAGGCGACGGACACGACGATGAGGGCGATCGCGACCGCGCGGACACGGTCGGCCCGGAGCCACCGGCCGACCGGTCCCGGGCCGTCGCCGTCGGAGGCGACGTCCTCCGGACGCGGTTCGGCCTCAGCTTCTGGCATTGACATGGTCGGCAGCCTGCCACACGCTTACACGCCGTGGGGACGGCCGTTCTCCCGATAACGCCACCGCAGCGCCCCAGGTCGCCCGTCCGTGCCCGGTCCGGATAACGTCGCGCGACAGTCGTCGGCTGCCGGTGCGCGTCGGGCCGACGGAGACAGGAGCCGAAATGCGTGCAGAGGTGACCAGTGGTGCCGGTCCGGGGTCCAGTCGCACCCGGCGTACGGCGCGACGGTTCCGGCACCTGACCATCTGCATCGCGCTCACCGCCCTGGCCTTCCAGCAGGCCCCGGGTCAGATCGTCCCCGACACCAAGGTCGACCTGAACGTCAACCCGGCCGGGTGGCTGCTCCGCTCGCTGCACCTGTGGGACCCCAACGGCACCTTCGGCCAGCTTCAGAACCAGGCGTACGGATATCTCTGGCCGATGGGCCCGTTCTTCCTGCTCGGGTCGGAGCTCGGCCTGGCGCCGTGGGTGGTGCAGCGACTCTGGTGGGCACTGCTCTTCTGTGTCGCGTACCTGGGTGCGGCTCGGCTGGCCGGCCGGCTCGGCATCGGCACACCCGCCGGCCGCATGATCGCCGGCGTCGCCTTCGCGCTGTCGCCCCGGATCCTCACCCAGCTCGGCTGGTCCTCTGTGGAGGCCTGGCCGAGCGCCATCGCCCCGTGGGTGCTCATTCCGCTGGTGGGCCTCGCCCGAGGCGCGCCGCTGCGGCGGGCCGTCGCCGGGTCGGCCGTCGCCGTCGCCTGCGCCGGCGGGGTCAACGCCACGGCCGTGTTCGCGGTGGTGCCACTCGCCCTGCTCTGGCTCGCCACCCTCCACCCCGTACGCCGCCGGGTCACCGCCATCGCCGCCTGGTGTGGCGCGGTCGCCCTGGCCACGGCCTGGTGGTTGGTTCCGCTGCTGGTCCTGGGGCGGTACAGCCCACCCTTCCTGGACTACATCGAGACGGCCCGGAACACCACGAGCGTCACCGACGCGGTGACCACACTGCGGGGCGCCTCCTACTGGGTCGCGTACCTGGCTTCCCCGTTCGGACCGACGATCCCGTCCGGCGCCCGCCTGGCCAACGAGGCACTGCTGGTCGCCGCCACCCTGGCGGTCGCCGCCCTCGGTGTCCTCGGACTGTCCCGGCGCGGGATGCCGCACCGCCGGTTCCTGGTCACCGGTCTGGTGCTCGGCGCGGCGCTCGTCGGCCTCGGGCACGTCGGCGACCTGCCGAACATCCTCGCCGGACCGCAGCAGGAGTTCCTCGACGGTGTCGGCGCCCCGCTACGCAACCTGCACAAGTTCGACGTCCTGCTGCGCCTGCCGCTGGCGCTCGGTGTGGCGCACCTGGTCGGCCTGGTCGTCCGCGCGGCACGTACCGCGCCCGCCCGGCACCGGCCGCGCACCGTCGCACGCGCCTGGCTCACCGCCGGAGTGGCCATGGTGGCCGTCGCGGCGGTCGCGACGCCGGCGCTCGCTGGCGGACTCGCCACGCCGGGCAGTGTCAAGAAGGTGCCCGGCTACTGGAACGAGGCCGCCGACTGGCTCGACGCGAACACCGGGCGGGGACGCGTGCTCGTCGTTCCCGGGGCGCGCTTCCCGTCGTACGACTGGGGCAGCACCACCGATGAGATCACCCAGCCGCTGCTGAACAGCCGGTGGGCGGTACGCAACGCCATCCCCTTCACCCCGCCCACCACGATCCGGCTGCTGGACGCGATCGAGTCGACGCTCGCCAACGGCTCCGGCTCGACCGGCCTGGCCGACCTGCTCGCCCGCTCCGGGATCAGCCACGTCCTGTTCCGCGCCGACCTCGACCACGGCCGCTCCGACACGGCCCGCCCGGCGGTGGTCCGCCAGGCGTTGGAGCGCTCACCCGGGCTGACCCGGGTCATCGGCTTCGGCCCCGAACGAGGCGGACCGTCGGGCCCCGGCAAGTTCCGCGACCAGGGGCTCGACGTCCCCGTACGCGCACTCGAGGTCTACCGCGTCGACCGGCGCGTCGAGCCGGTGGTGGCCTACGACCGGGACGACGTGGCCACCGTCGTGGGCGGTCCCGAGTCGCTCCTCGACCTCGCCGCGGCGGGCCAGTTGAGCCTGGCGCCCACGGTCCTGGTCGGCGACGCGCCGCCCGGCGACGTCGACGGGCCGGTCGCGATGACCGACGGGCTGCGCAGGCGGAACGTGTCGTTCGGCCGGCTCCGCGACAACGCCTCCCAGACCTTCACCGCCGGCGACACCTTCGACGTCTCGGCACCCGCGCACGACTACCTGCCCGAGTGGGGGGCGGAACGGTCCACCGTCGCCCGCTTCGAGGGCATCAGCACGATCCGCGCGTCGTCCGCGCGCTCGCAGGTGGACGCTCCCGGCGGCGCTCGCCCGGAGCACCAGCCGTACGCGGCGATGGACGGCGATCCCGCCACCTCCTGGCAGTCCGCGCCGTACTCGGCGAGCGAACGGCAGTGGATCGAGGTGGGCCTCGCGAACCCGACGCGGGTCACCCGGGTGGACGTCCGGTTCGACCTGAAGGCCGACTCCCTGCCGACGAGGGTGACCGTCACCGCCGGGTACGAGAGCCGGACCATCGAGCAGTTCAGCGACCACATGGTCTTCGAACTCCCCGGTGTCCACGCCACCCGCGAGGTCCGGATCTCCGTGGACGCCGCCTTCGGTGTCCGCCCGTTCGGCAACGGAGCGGTGGGCGTCGCCGAGATCAGCATCCCCGGCATCCGGACCAGCCGGACCCTCCAACTTCCCGCCGCACCGGTCACCGACCGGCCGGCGACCGTCGTCGTGTCGGCGGCCCCGACCACTCCGGCCTGCTTCACCGTCGACGGACGGCCCCGTTGCTCCACCGACGCCGTCCGCGGCTCGGAGGACGGGCGCACCATCGACCGGACCCTGACCCTGCCGGCCGCCGGGGCGTACGCCGCCCAACTGTGGGCCCGACCGACGCCCGGTCCGTCCCTGGACGCGGCGCTCGACAAGCTGGTGGTCGACGCACAGGCGCTGCGCCTCGCGCCGGAGATCACCGCCTCGTCGACGGCCGTGTCCGACCCGGCTGGCCGGCCCGGCACGGTGCTCGACGGTGACCCGACCACCAGTTGGTCACCGGCGGCCAACGACGAGGCGCCGATCCTGCGCCTGAAGTGGCTCCGGCCGCAGGTCATCAGCGGGCTCCGCTTCACCGTCGACCCGGCGGCCGCCGCCACTCGGCTCGGCAGCGTGCGCGTGGTCGGCGACGACGGTTTCCGCAGCAGCCTGCTGGGCGACGACGGCCTGCTCAGGCTGGACCCGCCGATGCGGACGGACGAGGTCACCATCCAGTTTCTCGACAAGCCGTCCGCCTCCAGCACCGATCCGTACAAGCTGCGACTGCCGGAGTCGTTGCCGATCACGGTGGGCGAGGTGACCGTGCTGCCGGGTGCGCCCTCCGTTCGGCCACGCCTCGACACGCCGCTGAAACTGGCCTGCGGATCGGGTCCGACGCTCCAGATCGGCACGGCCCGCGCGCCGACCACGCTCGGTGGCACCCTGCGCGACCTGCTGGAACTGCGGGAAGTGCCGGCCACGCCCTGCGGCCGGGGCACGCCCCGGCAACTCGAGCTGGACCGTGGCGAGCACCGCCTCGTGACCACACCGAGCGCGCTGGCGTCACCCACCCGGGTGGCCCTGGTGCCGCAGGCCGCCGCGCCGGCTCCGGCGGTGACTCCCAGCGCCGTCGAGGTCGACTCCTGGGCGGCCACCGAACGACGGGTACGGATCGCCGACCACCCCGTCGACCGGGTCCTCGCCGTACGGGAGAACACCAACATCGGCTGGCAGGCGACCGTCGGCGGGCGGACGCTGAAGCCGGTGGTGGTGGACGGCTGGCAGCAGGGCTGGATCCTGCCCGCCGGCGCCTCCGGCGAGGTGGTGCTGCGCTTCGCCCCGGACACGACGTACCGGGCGGGCCTACTGCTCGGCGGCGTCCTGCTGGTGGCGGTGATTCTCCTCGCGGTGCTGCCGGAGCGGCGCCCCGCCGGGTCCACCCCGTCGGCGGCCGTTCCGCGCGGCCGGCGCCGCTTCGTCCGCTCCCTGCCGCTGCTGGCCGTGGGCGCCGCCGCGCTGGTGCTGTCGAGCGGCCTCATCGGCGGCCTGCTGGTCGCGGCGGGGTTCCTGCTGGCCGTACCCGGTCCACGCCGCATGCCCTGGCTGGCGGACCCACGGCGGGCCAGGACGATCAGCCGGGCCGTCGAGACCTGGCTCCCCGCCGGGCTCGTCCTGCTCGCCGGGTGGCTCCACCTCAGTTCGGAGCAACGGCACACCGACCTCCTTCCGCAGCTCGCGGTCGTCGTCGCCCTGGGTGCCCTCTGGCTCTCCACGGTCGCCCGGCGACGACCCGTACGCCGGACCGCGCCGACTCCGGTCACCCCACCCGCGAAGGCGACGGACCCGGCGGAGGCGGCCGGTGCGGCGGAGCCGGTGGTGCCGGGGCAACGGAGGCCGGACACGGCGTCGTCGGATCCGGTGGACGGGCACGGTCCCACCTTCTCCGAGATCACGTGAACCCTCGGCGACCAGCCCGCCCACCGCGGTCGGGCCGACGAAGCACCGGCCTGGGCGCGGCGGGCGCCGCCGTCACCCTGGCCGGCATCCTCGTCAACGGCCTGGCCTACCTGGTGCCGGTGCTGGCTGCCCGGCGGCTCGACCCGGCCGGACTCAGCGCGCTCGCCACCGCTCTCGGCCTGGTGGCCATCGCCAGCGTGCCCGGGCTCGGGCTGCAACTGGCCGTCGCCGTGCACCACGCCCGGCACGGGTCGTCCGACTCGCGGCGACTCACCGCGGTGACCGCCGCCATCTGCGCGGGGACGCTGATCGCGGCGACCCCACTGCTGGTGGCCGCCCTGGACCTGCCGGTCGGGGTGCCCACGCTGCTGGCGGTCACCACGGCGGCGGTGGTGCTCTCCTCCCGGTCCCTCGGGGAGCTGCAGGGCGGCCAACGCTTCCTGCGACTCGCCGCCGGGATGGCCCTGCTCGCCGCGGGCCGCTACGGCGGGGTCGTCGCCGGGCTGCTGCTCGGCGCGGGACTGACCGGCTCGCTGCTGGCCGGCGCGCTGACCGCCGCGCTGGCTCCTGCGGTACTGGCCCGACTCGCCCGGGCACCCGGACGCGCGCCCACCGCTCCGGCCCTGCCGCGGCTGACCGCCGCCCAGGTGGTGACCGGCTGCGGCGCGACCCTGGCGATGCTCGTCGTCTCCTACGCCGACCTGCTCCTGGCCCGTCAACTGCTGCCCCCGGCGGGGTCCGGGGCGTACGCGGTGGGCACGGTGCTGAGCAAGGGTGCGCTCTGGGCGCCACAGGTCGCCGCCGTCCTCGCCCTGCCGCGTCTGGCGCGGGGCGACCGCCGCAGCCGCACCGTGGCGATCGCGGTGACCGCCGGGTGCGGCCTGGTCCTGGTGCTCGCGTCGACGCTCGCCGGTGGGCTGGCCTTCCGCCTCGCCGGCGGCCCCGACTACACCCACCTCGGCCGGTACGCGCCCCTCTTCGCCGCGGTCGGTGCGCTCTACGCGGTGGCGTTCGTGCTGCTCAACGACCGTGTCGCGGCCGGTGTGCGGTGGGCGGCCGCGCCGCTGTGGCTGGGCGCGGCCGGCCTGGTGACCGTCGCGGCGATCGTCCGTCCCCGCACGGTCCCCGGCCTCCTCCTCGCGGCCCTCGGCACGGCCACGGTCACCACGCTGGTCATGGCGGTGACCGCCCGTCGGCCGGGTTCGGCGCCGCTGGCCGTGGACCCGGCGTCCGCATCCCGGTCGGGCTGAGCCCGGTCAGCTCTCCGCGAGCCAGCCGTGCAGCAGGTGGTGGTCGATGGCGTCGACCCGGCCGAGCGTACGACCGGAGGCAACCCGCTCCCGCAGTTCCGCGCGGGTGAACCAGCGTGCCGCCAGCAGCTCCACGCCGTCGACGCGTACCTCCTCCGACGCGGCGGTGGCCCGGAAGCCCACCATCAGGCCGGCGGGGAACGGCCACGCCTGCGACCCCTGGTAGGTCACGTCGGTGACGGTCACGCCGGCCTCCTCGGTCATCTCCCGGCGGACCGCGTCCTCCAGGCTCTCACCCACCTCGACGAACCCGGCGAGCGTCGACCACCCGTCCTCGGACGCTCCGGCGTGCCGCGCCAGCAGGCAGCGACCGGGCGGGCCGGGCGCCTCGACCAGCACGATGACCGCCGGCTCGATCCGAGGAAACAGGAGCCGCCCGCACTCCCCACCGGTGCAGGTCCGGACGTGCCCACCGCCGTCGGCGACGGCCGGCGCACCGCACGCGCCGCAGTACCGCTGCTGTCGGTGCCAGTGCAGCAACCCCCGCGCGTACGCCTGCACGGCCGCGCCGTCCGGGTCGAGCCGCCCGACCAGGGCCCGTACGTCCACGGCTCGCACCGCGCCAGCCATCTCGACGGCGGCCTGCTCAGTGAGCGCGGAGAGGTCCACGGCGAACACGGCGGCGTCCCCGTCGAGCCCCAGGAAGACGGTCTCACCGGCGGACCGGACCAGAGCCGCCCGGTCTCCGGTCAGCCGGACCGGGCCGTCCCCGTCGACGAGACAGCGGTCCCGCCAGAGAGGCAGCACCGTGGTGGCGGGGTGCGTCAGCAGTTCCTCGATACGGCCCGGGTCGGCACGGAGCCCTCCCGACCGGTCCAGCCGACCACCGCCGTACGCCAGGACCGCCTCGCCCATCCGCATGATCACACCCTGCCATGCCCGGCCACGAGCGGCGGCACCGATCCGAGGGGCGCGACACGCCCGCCGACACGCCGTGGCCACGGGGCCGGGAGCACAGTGCCGTCACGCCCCGGGGTTGGTTACCGTAGTTGTCTTCCGTGGTGTGTCCCCGATCGAGGTGCCTGTGACGCTGTACGGCGAAAAACCCAGCCCCGCCGACGACCGACCAACCGTGCGGGTCGCCGCGGTCACCTGGCCCATCGAGGATCCGGCCGTCCCGGTGCCGGCGGGTCCTCCCGTCGGTGGCGGGAAGCATCCGCGCCGCACCAGGCTGCTCGTCGCCGCCGGGGTCGCCACGGCGGTGCTGGCGTCGGTCGGGGGAGTTGGCGCCTGGGCGTACGCCGGTGACGTGCCGCGCGGCACGACGGTGCTCGGCGCGGAGCTCGGCGGCCGGAGTCGCGCGGACGCCGTCCGGGAGCTGCGTACGGAGCTGGACCGGCGCTCTGCCACGCTCACCGCCCCACTGACCGTCCGCGTCGGGGAGCGCACCGCCCAGCTGGACCCGGCGACGGTGGGTCTCGCCATCGACGTGGAGGCGACCGTGGCGGCGGCGGCGAAGGCCCGGGCGCACGCGGTGGATCGGCTGGTCGGTTCGCGTGCGGTCGAGCCGGTGGTCACCGTCGACGTGGCGCGCCTCGACGACGCGCTGAAGAAGGTCGTCGGCGACCAGGGCCGCAGGATGACCATGCCGGCGATCTCCTGGAAGGGCACCACTCCCAAGGCCACGCACCCGCAGCCGAGCCGGGAGGTGGATCCGGAGCGCGCCGCCGAGGCCGTCCGCGCCGGCTGGCTCGCCGGGCAGCCGGTCGACGTACCCCTGGTCGAGTCACATCCGGCGACGACCGCCGAGGAGGTCGACCGGTTGGTGGCCGAGCTGGCGAAGCCCGCGGTCGCGGCGCCGGTGAAGCTGACCACCGACCGTGGTTCGGTGACCATCCCGCCGCAGGCCATCGCGAAGAGCCTCCGGTTCACCGCCGACCAGGCCGGGAAGCTGACGCCGCAGGTGGACGTGAAGCGTCTGCGGGCGGCGCTCGGCGCCGACCTGGCAAAGGTGGAGGTACCGCCGAAGGACGCCACCATGACGATCGCCGGCGGCAAGCCGAAGGTCGTGGACGGGCGGCCCGGCCAGCAGCTGGACACGAGCACCCTCGCCGCGGACCTGCTCGCCGTGCTGCCGAAGACCACCGGCCGCGAGGTGAGCGGCGAGCTCAAGCCCAGCCAGCCGGAGCTCACCGCGGAGAAGCTGGCCGGTCTGGGGATCAAGGAGCGGGTCTCCAGCTTCACCACCCGGTTCACCGGTGGGCTCTCCTCGCCCCGCAGTCAGAACATCGCCACCGTGGCCAAGGAGGTGGACGGCACCGTCGTGCTGCCCGGGGAGACGTTCTCGCTGAACGGTCACACCGGTGAGCGCGGCTACGCCCAGGGTTACCGGGACGCGCCCGTCATCCTCGACGGCAAGCTCGTACCCGGCGTCGGCGGCGGCACCTCACAGTTCACCACCACGCTCTTCAACGCCACCTACTACGCCGGGCTGCAGGACGTGGAGCACAAGCCGCACTCGTACTGGTTTGACCGGTACCCAGCGGTCATCGAGTCCACGATCTTCTGGCCCGACCTGGACTTCAAGTTCCGCAACAACACCCAGTACGGGCTGCTGCTCGACACCTCCTACACGTCGAGCACGGTGACGGTGTCGGTCTGGAGCACGAAGATCTACGACAGCGTCAAGACGGAGTACGGCCCGCGCCGCAACGTCACCAAGCCGAAGCTCATCCACCTCACGCCCGGCCCGACCTGCATCCCGAGCAACGGCATCGACGGCTTCACGCAGGACGCCTTCCGGGTCATCAAGAAGGACGGCAAGGTCGTCAAGCGGGAGAAGTTCACCTGGCGCTACGACGCCGAACCGCGCTACGTCTGCGGCCCGGAACCCTCCTGACCGCCGTCTCCCACCCGCTCGTCACGGCCCCGCCGGCTCCGCGCCGGCGGGGCTTTCCTTTCCGGTACGCACACCGCGCCCCGCCGAAGCCACCACTGCCCCGTTGAGGGCCGACGTTCCAGACCCGCTCGCGAGCCCGCGTCCGCGTCCCTCAGCGCGGTCAGGTCGTCCGGATCGACACCCGGCGGCGCTACCGGCCCATCCGCCACCCCGAGGCCTCGACACCATCCGCGCTCCGGTGCTCCCCGATGACGAGGACCGCGCCTCCGCTACCAGCGGGCCGGGCTGGGCCGTGCACGCGTATAGCCGGCCGCAGTCGTGGTGCCCTGGTCCGGTGGCCCTGGGTCGCGCGGGCCGTCGTCACGCAGCCGACCGCGGTCGTGGTCCGGTGGCCGTGCATTGGGCGGCCGCCGCCGCGTAGGCGGCCGTGGCCCTGGCCGGGACGGGCCGTCGCCCAGGCCGGGACGGGCCGTCGCCCTCGTCGGGGCGGCCGTCGTCACGGAGCCGGCCGTCGCCATGGGCCGGGATGGGCCGTCGTCGCGCAGCCGGCCGTGGCCCTGGCCAGGTGATCGGGTCGGATCGGATCGTCGTGGTGGCCGAGTGGTCGCGGCCGGGCGATGATCGGCTCGACATCGGTGATATCGGGGTATCCGAGCCTCGGGGACCCCCCGATATCGCCGACCTGGTGTTGATCAAAGCCGGTGGACTCGTCCACTGGGCCAGAAACGCAATTAGGGCCACCCCTGATGGGATGGCCCTAATTGGAAAGGTTGTCCGGCGGTGTCCTACTCTCCCACACCCTCCCGAGTGCAGTACCATCGGCGCTGGAGGGCTTAGCTTCCGGGTTCGGAATGTAACCGGGCGTTTCCCCTCCGCCATGACCGCCGTAACTCTATCGACATATCAAACAACCAACCGCGCCACCCAGGGGGTGTCGACTTGGTCTTGTTGTTCGTTTGCCGAGAGTTGCACAGTGGACGCGTAGCTTCTTTGTAGTCAAGTCCTCGGCCTATTAGTACCGG